>CANHBY010000029.1 GCA_947458895.1 Burkholderiales bacterium
TCGTGCTCGGCGGGAGGCCATGGCCGCTGATGTGGTGGTGGTCAATCACCATCTCTTTTTTGCCGACCTCAACCTGCGTGATACCGGGGTGGCCGAGCTCTTGCCCAACATGGAAGCCGTCGTCTTTGACGAGGCGCACCAGTTGGTGGAGGCGGGGGTGCAGTTTCTCGGGGCTCAACTGGGCAGCGCGCAGATGCTTGATTTCAGCCGCGATGTGCTGCGCCTGGGCAGTGTGCAGGCGCGTGGTTTGCTGCCCTGGGGCGAGTTGGCCGGAGCTTTTGATCTGGCCGTCAAAAATTGGCGTTTGGCTTGTACTGGCGCCCATTTCTCAGCCACGCAAGGGCTGAAGTTGGCCTGGTCCGAGAGGGCGCAAGACCCGGAATTTTGTCTCTGCCTTGCCGGCCTGAGCGAAGCCTTGAGGGCTTTGACTGCGAGCTTGGCCCAGGTGGCTGGAGCATCAGCAGACCTCGGCAAGCTGCTGGAGAGGTCCGAGGGCCTGCTGGCCCGCTCCGAAGCCTTTGAGCAAGAAGCTTCGGCCGATGCGGTTCGATGGATCGAACTCTCTTCGCTTCACGCTCGCATGGTCGAGTCGCCACTCGACATTCGCCTCACCATGCGTGAGCAAATTGAGGCCCATCCAAAGGCCTGGGTTTTTACCTCGGCCACACTGGGGGATGCCGAGTCGCTGTCATGGTTCACACAGGCCACTGGGCTTGATGATTCGGTGACCCTGCGTGCCGAGAGCCCGTTTGACTACGCCCAAAACGCCAGGCTTTATGTTCCGAGCAACTTTCCTGCGCCGAGTGATGCTCGCCACTCACAGGCCGTTGCCTCGTTGGCTGCGCGCTGCGCGGTGGCCTTGGGTGGGCGAACCTTTGTGCTGACCACCACGCTTCGTGCCCTGCGCAGTGTGGCCTCGGCATTGCAAACTGAACTGGAGCAGTTCAGTGAAACCTACAAAGTGCTGCAACAGGGCGAGATGCCCAAGCGGCAGTTGCTCGACGAGTTCTTGTCCACGCCGCGCTGTATCTTGGTGGGCTCACAGAGTTTCTGGGAAGGCATTGATGTGCCAGGTGATGCCCTGCAATGCGTGTT
Source organism: Burkholderiales bacterium (assembly GCA_947458895.1). Lineage (GTDB taxonomy): Bacteria > Pseudomonadota > Gammaproteobacteria > Burkholderiales > Burkholderiaceae_C > CANHBY01. Next base: position 1,096 of record CANHBY010000029.1, read on the forward strand.
GATTGACAAGCTGCCGTTCCCGCCACCTAACGATCCGTTGGTTGAAGCCCGTGTTCGGCGCCTGAAAGAGCAGGGCCGAAATGCATTTGCCGATTTCTTCGTGGCTGAGGCGGCGGTGTCTTTGAAGCAGGGGGCTGGGCGATTGATTCGCAGCGAAACAGACCAGGGCTTGCTGGTGGTTTGCGACCCACGAATGGCCAAGATGTCTTATGGCCGAAGGCTGCGATCTGCGCTGCCCCCCATGACGGTTTTGAATTCGGAGTCACAGGCCATGGCCTGGCTGGAGTTCCTCAGCCAGGCCCGCGCTTGCGAGGGCCTGTTTGAGCCAACCGCATTACCAAAGGCGCCACCAGGCTTTGGGGCCGCCTGAGAGGTTCTCGCCAGAGATGTAGAGGCTGTTGGGAAAATTTTTTTCCAATACGCGTTGAGTGTCGTTGCGCAGGTCGGTCAGTCCCAGTTTGTCGTAGCTGCGAGCCATGATGGCCAGAGCCTCTTCGGCGGCGGGGGAATCATTGAACTCCTGAACAGCCTGCTGGGCACGGCTGGCAGCCGCCACGAAGGCGCCACGCTTGTAGTAATAGCGTGCCACATGGACCTCATGAACCGCGAGGGAATTCATGATGTAGTCCATCCGGGTGGTGGCGTCAGCCGCATATTTGGACTCGGGGAATTTCTCTGCCAGTTGCTTGAACGACTGGTACGAGTCTCGCGAGGCCTGCTGATCCCTTTCGGCCAGGTCTTGGCTGGTCAGTTTGCCAAGAATCCCCAAGTTATCGTTGAAGTTCACCAGCCCCTGAAGGTACAGTGCGTAGTCAAGCGCCGGGCTGGTGGGGTGGATCTTGATGAACCGCTCAAGGATGGCCAGAGACTGGGCCTTCTCGCCGGCCTTGTTCATCAGGTAGGCGCGCTCGAGCTGGGCTTGCTGCGACAGCAGGGTGCCCACAGCGCGGCCTTCCAGGCGCTCATAGAGCTTGGAGGCTCGTTCGTAGTTGCCTGCGGCCGCCATTTCCTGGGCCTCGTTGGTCAGCTTGTCGGTACTCCAGTCGGCAGTTTCATCATGAGGCGTCGAGCTGCAAGCGCAGACTGTGGCCAGCACCAATGCTGAGAAGAAGAGCTTTACGCTTGATGAGCGATGCCAGGTGTGTGCCATGAATTTGAAGTCGCAGACAAGCGACACAGGAGTGCATGAGTGATTGACGATTATAGAGAGCCCCTCCTGGAATCCCAGGGTCCAGCTGATGATGAAGACGAACCAACCTATGAGCTGCGGTCTGCCGCAGTCGGCCAGGGCGACCATGCCCAGCGACTGGACAAGTTTCTTGCACGGTGGCTGGGCGAGTTTTCTCGCAGTCACCTGCAGGGTCTCATCGAGTCAGGGCATGTCCAAGTGGACGGCGAGGTGGTGCAGTCTTCATCGCGCAAGCTGGCGGTTCGTCAGCAGGTGTCTGTTGAGCTCGTTCCCACAGCGCAGAGCCTCTCTTTCAAGCCTGAATCGTTGCCACTGAGCATCGTGTTTGAAGACGAACACATGTTGGTGCTGGACAAACCCTCTGGCCTCGTTGTGCATCCGGCCGCCGGGAATTGGTCGGGAACGTTGCTCAACGGGCTCTTGGCGCATCACTCTGGCGCGCAACTTCTGCCCCGCGCCGGAATTGTTCATCGCTTAGACAAAGACACCTCAGGACTGATGGTGGTGGGTAAGAGCCAGATCGCCGTGACCGCCCTGGCTCGGGCCATTGCTGCGCGCGAAGTACATCGGCAGTATGTGGCGATTGCTCATGGCGTCATGCCCATGCCTGAACTTCAAATTGAGGCCCCGGTGGGGCGTGACCCCCGATCGAGAATCCGCATGGGGGTAGTCTCCAGCGGCAAAGCTGCGCGCACCGATGTCCAGCGTTTGGTGTCTCAGGGGGGGTATTCAGGAGTTCGATGCACCCTACATACCGGCCGCACCCACCAAATTCGCGTTCACATGGCCAGCAAAGGGTGGCCCTTGATAGGCGATGTGCTTTATGGCGGTAAGCCAGCGTTGGGGCTCACAAGGCAAGCCTTGCATGCGGTAAAGCTGGAGCTGGCCCACCCCTGCACCAGCGAATGGCTTTCATGGCGGGTGCAGCCACCCCCAGATTTTCGGCAGGCGTGGCAACAAATCGACTCAGCAGATCAATTCTGGGCTTGATTGAGGAAAAGCAAGGGTACAATAAGGTAGTCAGTTAATTTTGCTAGACCTGCCGTCTGTGCGTACCTCAACTCGGCTTGAGCCATCGCCAGCGAAATGATCGGTTGCGCTGCAAAGCAGCGGTGTGTAATTCGCCGAAGCCATCAATCTTGAAAAGATCGTTGTTCTAGAGCTGGCCCACATGCGGCCCCCCCTTCTTGCCATTGGGCGAGTGATGCGCGACCGGCGAATCCGGTCAAGGAAACTGATACTGCATGAACACCCAGGATGCGAAGCGCGTCCTTGAAACCGCGCTTATCTGTGCACGCGAGCCCATGCCCATGCGGGACATGCGCACGCTCTTCGATGATCGGCTCAGCGCTGACAGTGTGCGCAGCTTATTGGATGGGCTTCTCCTTGAGTGGCAAGGCCGAGGGGTTGAGTTGGTCACCTTGTCAACAGGCTGGCGCTTCCAGAGTCGCCCCGAAATGCGAGAGTACCTTGATCGTCTGCATCCCGAAAAGCCCCCGAAATATTCACGAGCCGTGCTCGAAACCCTCGCCATCATTGCCTACCGGCAGCCTGTCACGCGTGGTGATGTGGAAGATATTCGGGGTGTGGCGGTTAACAGCCAAATCATCAAGCAACTTGAAGACCGCAACTGGATCGAAGTCATTGGTCACCGTGAAGCGCCCGGTCGTCCGGCCTTGCTGGCCACCACCAAAACATTCTTGAACGATCTGGGTTTGAACAGTTTGACCCAGTTGCCTGCCCTTGAAAGTCCTGGCACCCTCGGCCCGCTGAGCATGCTTGAGTCTGAGCTGGAAGGCGCCGAGCCGATTCATAAAGAACCCCCGCAAAACCTGGAACTGGCGCTTCACAGCCCAGACAGCCTAGTGTCATGTCAGGGCTCAAATGCCGCTTGCTCGCTTGCCCTCAACCCCGATGGCGTCGTTGCTTCTCGTCGCCATAGCCCAAGCTATGACTCCTCGTCGCGCCTAGCCAGTGGGCTTGATGGCGGCGCGATCAAACGACATTTGAGCCCTGACACGACACTAGCCCCCGAAGAGTCTGCCCAGCAGATCTCTGTGCTCAGCGAGCCGCTACCCCCTGCGGACGAGCTCGCCCCTACAACCGCCCCATTTGAGGCGGAATCCCTTGGCCCTCTGGAGCCTAAAGTATGAACTCTCAAGACCCTACCATCCCCGAAGGCGGCCTGACGCCGGCCACCTTGGACGATCCCGCCGCTGAGGCACCTGCCGTCAAGACGCGTCGTCCTCGCGCGCGCAAGGTGGCCGAGGTGCCTGCGGGCTTAGCTTCGGCACCTGAGGGGGGTGAGCGTGAAGGCGTTACGCTTGACGCGCAGGTGGCTGTCCCGGCCCCAGCCGAAGGTGAGCCCGTTGAACAAGAGGCTGCAGCCCGGCCTCGCCGTCGTAAAAAGCCAGAAGCTGAAGTTCAGGCGCCGGTTGTTGAGCAGGCCGAGGGTGTTCCCGTTGAGGCCGCTGCCGTTGTGCAGGTCGATGGGCCAGAAGACGACTCGGCCGATGAGGCTGAAGTGATCAGCGCCCCCAGGCCCCAACCTGCAGAGGTGGGCGAGGTGTTTGCGCAAGTGTTGTCGGGTGAGTTTGATGTGGACTCGCCCGAGATTCCGCCCATTCCTGCGAAGCGTGTGTTGTTGCCTGATCCTGATGCGCCCAAGCTGCACAAGGTACTGGCCCAGGCAGGCGTAGGCTCTCGCCGAGACATGGAGCAAATGATCGTCGACGGCCTGATCACTGTGAATGGCCACTCCGCCCACATCGGTCAGCGTATTTCATTTGGCGATCAAATCAAGGTCGATGGCAAACCGATCAGGGTCAGCATTGTTCCGCCTCCTCCGCGCATCATTGCTTACCACAAGCCCGCTGGCGAGGTGGTGACCCATGATGATCCTCAGCATCGCCCCACCGTGTTCCGCCGTTTGCCTCGCTTGCCAAAGGGCAAGTGGCAGTCTGTGGGCCGCCTTGACCTGAACACCGAGGGCTTGTTGCTGTTCACCAATTCTGGCGAGCTGGCAAACCAACTCATGCATCCACGCTTTGGCGTTGAGCGTGAATATGCGGTGCGCGTACTGGGTACGCTGGAGCCCGAGGCCAAAGCCAAGTTGTTGGAGGGGGTCGAGATTGAAGGCCAACAGGCCAGCTTCAAGTCGGTTGAAACAGGTGGCGGTGAGGGCGTGAACCGCTGGTACCGCGTGGTCATCACGGAGGGGCGTAACCGAGAGGTGCGCAAGCTCTTCGACTCAGTGGGCCTGACTGTGAGCCGATTGATCCGTATCCGTTACGGCACGGTCGTGCTTCCCCATGGCCTCAAGCGAGGCGCCTGGGTTGATTTGCACACCGATGATGTGCAAATCATTCGCCAGTTGGCTGGCGCAGGCACCCCTCGTTCGGGCCGTGACGGCCGTGATTCACGCGACGCACGAGACACCCGTGGGGGTGGTCGAGATGGTGGTCGCGATGTTGTTCGTGATGGCGGCCGAAACCACCGAAACAAGCAGCGCGGCAACGATGTTCAACGCCGCAATCAGCCACCCCAGGAACGATTTGCAGAGCGTGGTCAGCAGCAGGTTCGGCAAAATCCGGTGGTCCAGCGGACCGACGAATTTGAAGACGACTTCGACCCGCGTCAAATCCCTAACCCGCTGGAGCAAACCTTCGACAAGCGCTTTGTTTCGAACCCGCGATCACCAGCTGGTGGCCGGGGCTTCCGCAATGGCGGGGGCGGTTTTGGCTCGGGTGGCAGTGGCCCGGCGCCATCAGCGGCGCCCAAGAAGGGCGCCCCTCGTGAGCCCGATCCTCTGCAAACCTCAGTGGGTTACATCGGCGCAGACGCATTCCACCGCAAAGGGGGGGGCGGTGGCCGCTCCGGTGGTGGAAGCCGTGGCGGGGGTGGGGGCTATGGCGGTGGCGGTGGCGGTGGCGGTGGCAGACGCGGCCGCTGAGGGCCAACTCCTGATTCGGCCTGAAGTGCCGGCTGAATCAGGGGCAAATCACGCCGTAGGGCGCCAGTGCAGTGTTTCACTCTTTCTGGAACATAAAACCGTGCCTTTTGGGTCATGGCCGCGTTGCACATCCTCGCGATACCAATCGGTATCGCTGTGGTTTTCGCCTTGCCCTGACCCAAAGTGCATCGCTTTTATTTGTTCCATCAAGAGCAAAACACTGCACTAGAATCGAGGACTTTGTTAAATAGTTGACCTTGGAGTTAGAAAATGGCGATTGAACGCACCCTCTCGATCATCAAACCCGATGCCGTTGCCAAAAACGTGATCGGTCAAATTTACGCCCGCTTTGAAGGCGCTGGCTTGAAGGTGGTGGCAGCCAAGTTGGCCCACCTCTCCCGCGGCGAAGCTGAGGCGTTTTACGCCGTTCACAAGGCCCGTCCGTTCTTCAATGACCTGGTCAACTTCATGATCTCTGGCCCTGTCATGATCCAAGCCCTCGAAGGTGAGAACGCCATCGCTGTGAACCGCCAGCTGATGGGCGCCACCGACCCCAAGAAGGCCGAGAAAGGCACCATCCGTGCCGATTTCGCTGACAGCATCGATGCCAATGCCGTACACGGCTCTGATGCCCCTGAGACCGCCGCCGTTGAAGTCGCCTTCTTCTTCCCAGGCATGAACGTTTACTCTCGCTGAGCTTGGCCGCCTGCTCGCACGCGGCTCATCATGGACCTAGAGAACCTGCTTGAATTTGATCTCGACGGTCTGACCGCCTATTGCGAGCAGCGTGGTGAAAAGCGTTTTCGCGCAGTCCAGCTGTTCCGCTGGATTCACCAAAAAGGCGCGCGAGACTTTGACCAGATGTCCGATTTGGCGAAGTCCTTGCGCGACAAGCTGCGCGAGGTGGCTGCCGTGCGTGATCTGCCTGTCATCAGTGAGCAGGCTTCATCAGACGGCACCATCAAATGGTTGTTTGATGTCGGTGGCGGCGACGCCATCGAATCGGTGTTTATCCCTGAAGATGATCGCGGCACGCTTTGCGTTTCATCTCAGGCTGGTTGTGCGGTGGGTTGCCGTTTTTGCTCTACGGGCCACCAGGGTTTCAGTCGCAACCTCACCACATCTGAAATTATTGCTCAGCTCTGGTTTGCCGAGCATCACCTTCGGCAACGCCTGAAGTTGCCGCCAGGCCAGCGCGCCATCACCAACGTGGTCATGATGGGCATGGGCGAGCCGTTGCAAAATTATGCGGCCCTGGTGCCGGCACTGAGGGTCATGTTGAGTGACCATGCCTATGGTTTGTCTCGCCGGCGTGTGACGGTGTCCACCTCGGGCATGGTGCCCATGATGGACCGCTTAAGAGACGATTGCCCGGTGGCCTTGGCTGTTTCGCTGCATGCGCCCAATGATCTACTGCGCGACGATTTGGTGCCCCTCAACAAGAAGTATCCCATCAGCGAGTTGATGGCTGCATGCAATCGGTACCTCGAAAAGGCACCGCGTGATTTTGTGACCTTTGAGTACTGCATGCTTGAGGGCGTCAATGACACGGTGGCCCATGCACAGCAGCTTGTGGCCTTGGTGCGAAACCGCGTGCCTTGCAAGTTTAATTTGATCCCGTTTAATCCATTTCCGCAGTCTGGGCTGCGCTGTTCGCCAAGGCCCGCGGTGCAAGCTTTTGCCAACGTTTTGCAGGAAGCCGGCATCGTGACCACCATTCGCAAAACCCGTGGTGACGACATCGATGCGGCCTGTGGTCAGCTGGCCGGCGAGGTTCAAGACCGCACCAGCGTGAAGCAGCGAATTTTGGTGCGTGCGCCCATTACGATATCTCCGGTTGGGTCGTCGGCCGGCGGTTGTGAGCCACCGCATCTCACGAAGGACTTACCCACATGAAGCAATCATCCATCGCTGTATGTCTGATCGTTTTGGCGCTACTGACCGCTTGTGCACAAATGGGGGGCGACAGGGCTGAAGGTGCTGCTCCGGGTCGAGATCGACTGACCGAGTCTGATGAAACGCCTTTGAGTCGGCGTGCAAGGGTGCGTTTGGAGCTGGCCTCTGCTTACTTTGGGCGCGGCCAATTGACGACTGCGCTGGATGAGGTGAAGCTCGCGATCGCTGCCGACCCCAAGCTGGTTGGAGCTTTCAACTTAAGAGGTTTGATTTATTCCGGCTTGGGTGATGATGCTCTGGCCGAAGAGAGCTTTAAGTACGCGCTGCAACTTGATCCACGAGACGCTGACACGCTGCAAAACTTTGGCTGGCACCTTTGTCAGCGCAAGCGTTATGCTGAGGCTGATGGCCA
>CANHBY010000030.1 GCA_947458895.1 Burkholderiales bacterium
AACCCCAACTCGGTGGCCTGCCTGCTGACGCTGCGCTTCTACCCTATTGGCTCGGCGCCCTCTTCATCAAGGCCCTCGGCGCCGTGATACCGGCGGCCTTGGCAGCGCGCATCCCGTTTTCCTTGCTGCTGGTACTCACCCTCGTATTGACGTGGTATGGCACCTACCACTTGGCACGCACTGAAGCGGCTCAACCTTTGCCCTTTGCCTTCGGCGGCGAGGCCGCACCCATCGACTATGCCAGAGCCATTGCAGATGGTGCTGTGCTGGCGCTCATGGCCACCTTGGGGCTGCTCCAACTAGGCCACGAAACCACACCTGAAATGCTGCAGCTGATGGGCACTGCCTTGTTCCTGTACGCTCTGGCGGCAAGCCCCTACCGATTCACGAAGTCCTGTGTCTGTTTACTCATGGCCCTGGCTATCATGGCGGCCAGCGGTGCCCCTTCTATAGCGGCGGCGATGGGCCTAACAGGCAGTCTGATCAGCTTTCGTTCGCAATACCCTCAGGCCCAGCGCCTGGCCTGGTGGGTGCTTGTGGCGGTGGTACTGGCAAGCCTGATTGCGCTTTCCATCAATGCCTGGGCTTGGCGGCTCAGCCCAGCGCAGGGGCTGGGCGAAGTCGTGCTCACACTGCGCATGCTGGCATGGTTCACTTGGCCGGCTTGGCCCTTGACCCTGTGGACTCTTTGGCGCTGGCGACGGCACTGGTTTCGTCGGCACATCTCCATCCCTCTGAGCTGCATGTTGGTCTGCATGTTCGCCAGCGTGCTCATGGGCGGCTCAGACCGTGCCCTGATGCTTGCCGTGCCTTCGCTGGCCGTTCTGGCTGCATTCGCCCTGCCCACCCTGGACCGCGGCACCGCGGCCGCCATCGATTGGTTCTCGGTGTGCTTTTTCAGCGCTGCCGCGCTGGTGATCTGGGTGGTCTATCTCGCCATGCAAACTGGCTATCCTCCCCAACCCGCCGCCAATGTGGCCAAGTTGGCACCCGGCCTGGAGCATGAGTTCCATGGCCTTGCGCTTCTGGTGGCATCCCTCGGCACGGTGGCCTGGGCTTGGCTGGTGCATTGGCGCGCAGGCCGCCATACACACCCCCTTTGGAAGAGCCTGGTGCTACCAGCTGGCGGGGTGGCTTTGGGCTGGCTGCTGCTGATGAGCTTATGGCTACCACTGCTCGACTATGCACGCAGCTTGCGGCCCTTGGTTCAAAAGGTGGCTCAGCACGTTCCTGCCACCGAATGCCTCGCGGTGCCGGGCGGCTCGAAGGCACTGGTCGCCGCATTGATCTATTTCGGCGACTACAAGGTTGAGGCCCTGGCAGACAGCTTCGATACGTCCTGCGACTATCTGCTTCAGTCCACACGGCCCAATGGCGAAGCCAGCGCCACCCCCAACGGGTGGATGTTCATCGCAACTGAACGACGGCCGACAAACCGCACAGAAAACTTCGTGGTCTACCGGCGAGAGCCCCGAAACTCGATGCCTAAGGTGGGGCGCTAAGGCTTTGAATCTAAAAACCGGGCTGCTATCTCGCCGTGAGCGGATTAGCACAAAATAGGCAGACTTCAGGGAGGCGCGATCGCTGCTGTTGGCAAGCTTGCCGAGGCGGCACGAACATATCGAACCCGATGGGCGGGAAATGCCAACTTGAATATAGACCCCTTGCCCAGTTCGCTCACGATCTGTAATTCACCGCCGTGGCGCTGAACCACATGCTTCACGATCGACAACCCCAGACCGGTACCACCCGTTTCGCGTGACCGGCTGCCGTCTACGCGGTAAAACCGCTCGGTCAGGCGCGGAATATGCCCTTTTTCGATGCCGACCCCAGTGTCTTGAACCTCAAGCTCGACAACTCCGTCAGCTCTCACCCCCGAGCGGACCTCCACACTGCCTCCCTCCGGGGTATAACGAATCGCATTGCTCACCAAGTTTGTCAACGCACTTTGCAGTTCAGACTCGGTACCGGCGATCTCGACGTCGGTCTCACCCTTGAAGCTCAGCCGATGACGGCCGCCTGACAAGGCCTGTGCATCAGCCTCTGCTTGGCGCACCAGCCCCCCCAGGCCGACCCATCGGTCAGGCGAGGGGGGCGGGCTGCCCTCGAGCTGCGCCAGGATTAGCAAATCAGCCACCAGGGTTTGCATGCGCTGGGCCTGTTGCGACATCAGTTCGATCACGCGGCAGTTCTCGGCCTCAGACAACTTCACGGTCGCCATGGTTTCGATGAAACCTGCAAGAACCGTCAGGGGGGTGCGGATTTCATGCGACACATTGGCCACAAAATCTCGGCGCATCGCCTCGCTACGGTCACGCTCAGTCACATCCTGGGACAGCAATAGCTTCTTGCCATCGCCGTAAGGCCGAACCAAGACCATCAATTTCTGGCGCGTTCCGGGGCCGCCCAGATAGACGGGCGCATCAAACTCCTGAGCTTGCATGTAGGCCACGAATACCGGTGAGCGAATCAGGTTCGTGACAGTTTGCAGACGGTCGTTGTCACGCTGCAGGCTGAAGTGCTGAGCCGACACAGAATTGCACCATTCGATCTGGTCATGGACGTCCAAGAGCATCACCCCATTCGGGGAGGCCTCAATGCCTGACAAGAACTGCGTGCGCTGCAAACGCTCCTGAACAATACCTCGCTCGAGGGAGCGCAATGATCGCTCCGTGAGGTAGCCCACCTCGCCCCACAGACCGGCATTGCGCGGCGCTGGCCCTGAGGTGTCTCGCAGCCAACGCACAAACTTTTGCGCCCGCAGTGATTGCCAGATGGCGTGAGTGGTGCACGCCAGCAGCGAGCCCAACAATGCCCCGAGGGAGGGCATGTCCCGGGCCTCGCCAAGGGCCGCGCCAACCAAGCCACCTACCAGGCAGATCAGAACGCTGTTCAAAATGGCAGGCAAGACACCGCTCATAGGACCCCCAACGTACGCAAACCACAACTTGTCATCATGCTTGAGACGAAGTCGACGGCAAAATGAGCGTCAAGCGGTAGCCTGAACCACGAACTGTTTCAATGAGTCGCGCACAGCCCACCGGATCCAGCGCTTCACGCAGTCGCTTCACATGCACATCTACCGTTCGTTCCTCAATAAACACATGGTCGCCCCAGACCCGGTCCAGCAAATGGGCCCTGTTGTGAACGCGTTCAGGGTGAGACATGAAAAAATGAAGCAGCCTGAATTCCGTGGGGCCTAGCTTCACCTCGACCCCCTGGGAGTGGACACGGTGAGTGGCGGGATCCAGCACGAGCCCACCCGCCTCCACGGCAACATCTGACGCCTGGGGAGCCTTGCGCCTGAGCACAGCCCGAATACGTGCCATCAGCTCACTGGGCGAGAACGGCTTGGTCAGGTAATCATCAGCACCCGCATCGAGGCCGGCGACTTTGTCGGCTTCTTGAGCCCGAGCCGTCAAGATGATGATCGGTAAATCGCGTGTACGAGCCTGAGCTCGCCAACTGCGTGCCAACGTGACACCCGAATGCCCTGGCAACATCCAGTCCAGCAAAACCAAATCAGGCAAGACACGGTCCACCTCGGCCTGGGCCGCTGAGGCATCAGACACCACCGCCACCTCGTGCCCGTTGTGACGCAGATTGATGGCAATCAGTTCTGCAATGGCAGACTCGTCTTCCACCACCAAAACCCGGCTCACGTGGCACCCCGAAGAACAACAACAACGAACATCATGATGGCGGCTGCCTCAACGCACAATGGTTTCGACTTGCTCAACGGTGGCGTGGCGCACATCAGCGCCCTTGACGACATAGATGATCGATTCAGCCAGATTCTTCGCATGGTCACCGACACGCTCAATGGCCTTGGCCACAAAGATCAGGTCGATGCTGGCCGAGATGGTGCGAGGGTCTTCCATCATGAAGGTGATCAGCTTGCGCATGAGACCCTCAAACTCCTGATCGATTTGATCGTCTTGCTTGAGGATTTCGAGCGCGCGCTCCACGTCCAACCTTGCAAACGCATCAAGCGATTTGCGCAACTGAGCCACAGCCAACTCAGACTCATAAGCCAGGCTGTTAACCGGCAGCCGCATGCGCGAGCTCACACCGGAGTTCATCAAACGCTGCACAGTGCGGGCAATGCGGGCCGCCTCATCACCGACACGCTCTAAATTGGCGATCGACTTGCTGATCGCAATCAGCAAGCGCAAATCACGCGCAGTGGGCTGGCGCCGAGCAATGATGCTGGAGAGATCGCGGTCGATCTCGACCTCCATGGTGTTGACTACTTCTTCCATGGCCAGCACTTGCGACGCGGTTTCACCGCTGAAGTTTGTCAGTGCGTAAACCGCTTGAGAAACCTGGGATTCAACCAGGCCGCCCATTTCCAACACACGGGTCGAGATGCCACTGAGCTCGGTATCAAATTGAGTCGAGAGGTGTTTTTCAGTCATGACGAGGGCCTCCTGGAGCGGGGAAAAGGGTAAGTCGACCTCAGCCGAAACGTCCGGTGATGTAGTCCTCGGTTTCTTTGCGGCGAGGCTTCATGAAGAGCTCAGAAGTAGGGCCGAACTCGATCAGGTCGCCAAGGTACATGTAGGCGGTGTAATCGGAGCTGCGGGCGGCCTGCTGCATGTTGTGCGTCACGATGACCACGGTATAGTCGTCTTTCAGCTCATGGATCAGCTCTTCGATCTTGCCTGTGGAAATGGGGTCTAGCGCTGAACAAGGCTCATCCAACAGCAACACCTCGGGCTTGATGGCAATGCCTCGCGCAATACAAAGCCGCTGCTGCTGCCCACCCGACAAGCCCGAGCCGCTTTGGCCCAGCTTGTCTTTCACTTCGCCCCACAGGGCTGCTTTTTTAAGCGCCCACTCCACCCGTTCGTCCATCTCGATGCGAGGCAGGGTTTCGAACAAGCGAACACCGAAGGCGACGTTGTCGTAGATGGACATCGGGAAAGGCGTGGGCTTCTGGAACACCATGCCCACCTTGGCACGCATCAGCGAAACATCTTTTTTCGACTCAAGAATGTTCTCACCCTCCAGGATGATCTGGCCTTCGGCACGCTGCTCAGGGTAGAGCTCGAACATGCGATTAAAGGTGCGCAACAGTGTGGACTTACCGCAGCCGGAGGGGCCAATGAAGGCCGTGACCTTCTTCTCGGGGATGTCCATGGTGATGTTCTTCAGCGCATGGAATTTTCCGTAGTAGAAGTTCAAGTCGCGAATCGAGAGCTTGATTTTCTCTTTCAAGGGAATCTCAACTTTTTTGTCCATCACCACACTCCCACATCAATTTTTATTACGGAAGAACACGCGTGCCAGGATGTTGAGCATCAACACACTCATCGTGATCAAAAACACCCCCGCCCAGGCCAACTGCTGCCAGTTCTCGTAGGGGCTCATCGCAAACTTGAAAATCGTCACGGGCAGGCTGGCCATCGGCTTGGCCAAGTTGGTTGTCCAGAACTGGTTTGACAAGGCCGTGAAGATCAGCGGGGCGGTCTCGCCCGCGATGCGAGCGACAGCAAGCAGCACACCCGTGATCACCCCCGACCTTGCTGCCTTCAAGGTGATGCTCGAAATCACCTTCCACTTGGGGGCGCCTAGCGCATAGGCCGCCTCACGCAAACCATTGGGCACCAGGGCCAGCATGTTTTCAGTGGTGCGAAGCACGACGGGGATCACAATCAATGACAACGCCACCACGCCCGCATACCCTGAGGAGCCTCTCATGGGCAATACCACGACGGTGTATACAAAAAGGCCAATCACGATGGAAGGAGCTGACAAAAGAATGTCGTTGACGAACCTGACCGTTTGAGCCAACAGGTTTTTCTGGCCGTACTCGGCCAAATAAATACCCGCCATCACGCCGATGGGCGTGCCCACAAAGGTCGCCAGGGCCACCATCACGACCGAGCCATAAATCGCGTTGGCCAGACCACCCACCTCCTCCATCGGCGCAGGGGTCATCTCTGTAAAAATCGCCCAAGACAGGCCGCCAAGCCCCAAAAGAATGGTCTCGATCAGAATCCAGGCCAACCAGAAAAGGCCAAAGGCCATGGCGGACAACGACAAAGCCAGCGCCGCCGCGTTGATAAGCTTGCGTTGGAAATGCTTTTTCAAATGGGCCTTGTTGGCCTTTGGTGAGGTGGCCAGCAGCTGGGCCCACCACCGCTTCGCAACCAGCAGGCCAGCAACGAAAAGACCACCCAGAACACCCCAAAAAACGGCGGTCATGAGCGGCTGCCTTCTCTCTTTTGCAGCTTGGCGAGCAACAATTTCGACAACGCCAAAACCACGAAGGTGATCAGAAAGAGCACCAGTGCCAGATACAGCAGCGCAGCTTGGTGCAGGCCCAGCGCTTCTCCGAACTCGTTAGCCAAGGTTGAGGTGATGCTGCTGGCAGGCTGGAAAAACGACAGGCTGTCGAGTTGATTCGAATTGCCAATCACGAAGGTCACGGCCATGGTTTCACCAATGGCGCGCCCGAGACCCAGCATGATGCCCCCGATCACACCCGTCTTGGTATAGGGCAAAACCACTTTAAACACCACTTCCCAGGTGGTTGAACCAAGCGCATAGGCAGACTCTTTAAGCATCGGGGGCGTAACCTCAAACACATCACGAATCACCGAAGCAATGAACGGAATGATCATGATGGCCAAAATGATGCCGGCCGACAAAATGCCAAGCCCTACCGGTGGGCCCGACACCAAGTTCTTCAGTAAGGGAACATGGCCCAGCCATTGCTGCAAGGGCTGCTGAACATACGTGGCAAGCACGGGACTGAACACCAACAAACCCCACATTCCGTAGACGATGGAGGGAACAGCCGCCAGCAACTCGACCGCCACACCCAGAGGCCGACGCAGCCAATTGGGTGAGAGCTCCGTCAAAAATAGCGCAATCCCGAAGCTCACCGGAATGGCAATCACCAAAGCAATCAGCGAGGTCGCCAGCGTGCCGTAAATCATCACCAAGCCGCCGTAACTGTCGTTGACAGGGTCCCACTCGCTGCGCCACAAAAAGCTGAGCCCATACTCTTTGAGGGCGGGCATTGCGCCCACGACCAGGGACCCGAGGATGGCAACCAATACACACAGCGTCAAAATTGCAGACACGTGTGCAAACGCCGAGAACCCTACATCCATCCAGGGCGAAGAACGCCTGGCAGGTTGGGTCACGGCATCATGGGTGGGGAGCGCGATGTCTTTGGGAGTGTACACAGGCAACGTAGAAGCCACGGGATATCCAATCAGCAAAAAGCAGCAGCGGCCTCAAAGCCGCTGCTGCAGTTAGCACTACTGCAAAACAATGGATGCTACCGCGTCTTGCGGTTACTTCAAGGGCACAGCTTTACCAGCGGCGTCTTTCACGTTGACCCACTCTTTGCGCACGAGTGCCTTGACGGGGTCTGGCAACGGAACGTACTCGAGCTCAGCCGCCATCTTGTCGCCGTTGTTGAAGGCCCAATCGAAGAACTTCAACGCCTGGGTGGCCTGCTCAGGCTTGTCCTGCAGCTGGTGCATCATGATGAACGTGGCGCCAGACAGGGGCCAAGCCTCTTTGCCAGCCTGGTCTGTGAGCACTTGATAGAAGGTCTGGCTCCAATTGGCACCCGCCGCGGCTGCCTTGAAGTTCAGATCATCAGGCCGAACAAAATTTCCGTCCTTATTTTTGAGCATGGCGTACGTCATTTTATTCTGCTTGACGTAGGCGTATTCGACATAGCCAATCGAATTGGGCAATCGATTCACGTAGGCAGCCACGCCTTCATTGCCCTTGCCACCAGACCCCACGGGCCACTTTACCGAGGTGCCCTCACCGACTTTGGCCTTCCATTCAGCATTCACCTTCGAGAGGTAGTTGGTGAAAATGAAGCTGGTGCCTGAACCATCAGCCCGGCTGACGACCTGAATGTCTTCATCGGGAAACGCTACGGCTGGATTCAGGGCTTTCAGCGCTGGGTCACTCCATTTGGTAATTTTGCCCAGATAAATGTCGCCCAGCAATTGGCCGGTGAGCTTGACTTGGCCTGACTGAATGCCCTTGATGTTCAAGACAGGCACCACACCACCGATGACGACCGGGAATTGAACGAGGCCGTCCTTCTTCAGATCCTCATCAAGGAGGGGCATGTCAGAGGCGCCGAAATCTACAGTTTTGCCACGAATTTGACGCAGGCCAGCACCCGATCCTACCGACTGGTAGTTAATGCGAGCACCCGTGGCCTTGTTGTAGGCATCGGCCCACTTGGCATACAGGGGCGCCGGGAAGGTCGCGCCAGCGCCCGTCACCTCTTGAGCGAAAGCAACACTTGAAACGCCAGCGAGAGACGTCACCAGCAAAGCAGAGCGCAGAACCATTGAACTGTTAAACATGGTTTTAACCAACCTTCCTGAAACTGTTATTTTTACACCAGCCGCCACTGTAAAAGACCTTCGTGACAATCACATGACAAGACTCACGACCCATGTGACAAGAGCTTGGCTGCTGAGTCTCGCACCTTGGATGTAACTCAATGAGGTCTCGAAGCATCATCAACCTGC
>CANHBY010000031.1 GCA_947458895.1 Burkholderiales bacterium
CATGCACCAGAGAGGCACTGGCTGCTTCGATGTCAATCCATGGAGAGGCAGGCATTCAGGCCATCCAGGCTCGCCACAGCGCAATGACCAGCAGGGTGCATCCGGCGGCCACGAGATCGTCCCAGATGATGCCCCAGCCCTGGGCGGCTCCAGGGCGCTGGCCCTCGGGCCCATGGAAACAGCGGTCGGCCCAGCCCACGGGGCCCGGCTTGACGGCATCAAAGAAACGGAAGAGCCCAAAGGCCACAGCCTGACCGACCCACCCCGCCGGGGTCACCAGCCAAAGCACCAGCCAGAAGGCAATGATTTCGTCCCAGACGATGGCACTGGGGTCGCTTTGCCCCAGGTGCTGGGCCGTCAGCGTGCAGGCCCACCAGCCAACGGCAGTGGAAGCCAACAGCAAGCAGGCCCACCCTGTGTCAGACATCCAGGGGGCCAGCAGCACAAAGCTCAGCCAAGCCCAAAGGGTGCCGGCCGTGCCAGGTGCCCAGGGCGACAAACCGCTGCCAAAGCCCATGGCCAAACCATGAGCCGGGTGCTCCAGCATGAACCGGACAGTGGGCCGCCGAGGCGCTACAACATCAGTGTGGGTGGTCACGGTCATGGGCTGCGGGGTCAGGTGTTGACAGCCGCAAAGTGGTCAAAGCTGTGCCATTGATTGACCACCTTGGCGCCGTGTTTATCGTGCAGACGTAGCTCGCCAGGGCGCTCGCTGGCAATGATTTGAGCGATGCAAGTCAATGGAATTCCCTGTGCCGCAGCCAATGCTTGCACCGCTGGAGCAGACTCTGGTGCCGCAGTGAAGAGCAGCTCGTAGTCGTCACCACCGGCCAGAGTGCACTCATGTTGCCAATCGATAGGTTGCTCTTGGAGGAGGCTGCTGCAAGGCACAGCGTCTACATTCAATCTGGCGCCCACGCCTGAAGCCAAGAGCACATGATGCAGGTCGCCCAACAGCCCATCCGAGAGGTCAATGGCGCTGTGCGCCAAACCACGCAAGGCCATGCCCAGGCTCACGCGGGGTTGGGGCAATTCAAGGGCTCGGCGGGTGAGTTCCAGGCCATTGCTGGGCAGGTTCAATCGGCCGCACAGAACCTCCAGAGCCAGCCTGGCATCGCCCAAAGCACCACTGACGTAAACATCGTCGCCCACCCGGGCGCCTGAGCGCAACAGCGCCTGGCCGGCAGGGACTTCGCCAAAGACGGTGATGCACAGATTCAGGGGGCCGCGCGTGGTGTCGCCGCCAATCAACTCACAGTCGTGGGCCTGGGCCAAGTCCAGCAGACCTTGAGAGAAGCCCTCGAGGAATTTTTCATCCACCGAGGGCAGCGCCAGCGCCAGCGTGAAGGCCAGTGGCCGGGCCCCGCAGGCGGCCAAGTCACTGAGGTTCACGGCCAGGGCCTTGTGGCCCAGTCGATAGGGGTCGACCGTGGAGAGAAAGTGGCGCCCCTCCACCAGCATGTCGGTCGAGGTGGCAAGGTGCATGCCAGGAGCCAGCGCCAACAAGGCACAGTCATCGCCCACCCCCAGCACCGCGCGCTTCGTGGGGCGGGTGAAATAGGTTTTGATGAGGTCAAATTCGCCCATCATCCTGGGGAAACGTTCGGAACTGGCTGGGCTGGGGATCATGTGCCAACCCTCAGACGGTCATTTGCTTGAGCAAATTGGCCAACTCGACAGCCGATTTAACGCCCATCTTCTCGAAGACACGAGCCCGGTGAACCTCTACCGTTCGCACGCTGATGTGGAGCAGGTCGGCAATCACTTTGTTGGCCCGACCTTGCGCCACCAATTCCATCACATCACGCTCACGCTCAGTGAGGTCAGACTGCTGGCGCGAGAAACGTTGCGAGTCGCGGCGCCTGAGCAGGGCCTCGGCGCTGGCAACCAGCGCCTGCTCAATGCGATCGACCAGGGCATTGTCGGCAAACGGCTTTTCGAAGAAATCAAAAGCGCCGTTTTTGACAGCGTTCACCGCGGTGGGAACATCACCATGGCCTGTCAGGAAGATCACGGGCATCTCACTGACGAGCCCGGGCTGCGCCAAAAGACGGACAAACAGCGCCAGACCGCTGGTTCCTGGCATGCGCACATCCAGTAGCAAGCAGCTCGGCGAGGAGGGCCACGGCCGGGACTGTGAGGCGAGAAATGTCTCGAACTGGTCAGCACTGGCAAAGGGCTCTGAGAGCAAACGGCGCGTACGCAACAACCAACTCAGGGCGTCGCGCACGGGCTCCTCATCATCGACCAGGTAGACCACTGGCAACCCCAAACTCGGGTCAAGTTGAACGGTCATGCAGGGACTTCCTTTCTTAGGGATCTTGCTAGGGAGCCTCTGCGAAACCCATCGTGGATGATCGCGCCTTTCCTAGACAGGGGATGCAAGGCGGATTTTGCGGCCTGTAGCGGGTGCTACAGGCAAAAAATCCAACGCCGCTGACCCTGTCTAGGAAAGGATGCGGTCCCCACGAGGGGTTTGGCAGAGGTTCCCTAGCTCTTCAGCAGGGAGCGTGAATGCGAATTCTGCCCCACCGCCAGGCCGGTTCTTGAAGCTCAGTGTGCCGCCGTGCTGTTCAATGACAGTGCGACAAAGACTCAAGCCCAAGCCCATGCCCTCCGCGCGGGTCGTGAAAAAGGGGGTGAACAGCCGCTGGGCGACTTCAGCGGGGATGCCCGGGCCATGGTCGATCACGTGGAAGCTCAAGTAGCGCAAAGGACCCCGGCGAAGCATCATCTGCAGCTCACGTTGATCTATCGGCGTGTTGGCCTCCATGGCTTGCATGCCATTGCGTGTCAGGTTGAGCAACACCTGCTCCACCATGGTTCGGTCACAGGTCAGGTGCGGCAGGTTGTCCTCGATCTCGACCTTCACAAGTGCACGGCTTCGGCGAGCCTGCAGGTGTACCAGCGGAAGCACAGCGTCAATCAATTCCTGGGGACGCACGGCCTCGCGCTTTTGCTCCCGGCGACGAACGAAATCGTGCACGCTCTTGATGACTTGCCCTGCCCGCTCAGCCTGCTTGGCAATGCGCTCAATGGCGCCCCGCAGCATGTGCTGATCGATGGTGGGGTCTTGCAGCAAATTCAGTGAGCCGGTGGCGTAACTGGCAATGGCGGCCAGCGGTTGATTCAACTCATGGCTGAGCAGGCTGGCCATTTCACCCACCGTGGCCAGCCTGGCCGTGGCCGCAAGCTGCTCTTGTTGCTGACGGGCCAGCTCCTCGACCCGACGCTGCTCACTCACATCAAGCACCGCACTCATCCAGCCCGCATGGCGCCCTTCCCCATTGACAAGCGGCGCCTCAAAAATAAGCACCGAAATCCGCTTGCCATCAGCGCGCACAAAGATTCTCTCTGACCCCTGCGCCAACCGACGACCGGCTGCCGAGTCGCTGCCCAACAAGCGCTCGGCTTGGCGCTGCGTGTACTCCTGGATCAACTCGGGGGGCCAAAACGGCGGCTGAATTTGACCAATGATGTCATGAGGCGCGTAGCCCACCATTTTGCAAAAAGCCGGGTTCACATAAGTGATGCGCCCGTCCAGATCACGCGCTCTTAGCCCCGTCACCAGAGAGTCTTCCATGGCTTTGCGAAAGGCCAAGGCCTCCGCTAAAGCCGACTCGGCCTTGGCTCGCCGGCGAACGTCGCGCACCAACAGGACCACCACCGCAGTGAGCCCCAATGACAAGCCCAAAACGAGCCCCACCGCCAAGTTCGGAATCAAACCGGGGCGCCCTGCGCTGTTGTCGATGCGCAGCTTCATGGTGGCGCCCGGAAGATCAATGAGGTTGTCAGACACATACACTCCCGCGCCACGCACCGAGCCCGAACGAGCCAGGCGGCTGCCATCCCCATCAACGAGCGAAGCCTCGACTTTCTTGGCACGCTCACCCGAGTTAGCGAGGTTGAGCAGACCCGGCAGGGAAAGCACCGCCGTCATGTAGCCCGCTGGACGGCCATCCAACTGAATCGGAATGCACAGATCAATGACCTCGACACCATGCCCCCCAAGCAGCGGCACAAAATAGCTTCGGGAGTACGCCGGCCCCGCCAGCCGCTTGGCGTTGGTGCAGGCCAGTGTCATTTCCGTGTCCAGCTGCTCACGTGGCATCACGCTAAAAAGGGGGTGGCCAAACGGTGAGTCGATGGCCTCTGTCAGTTGCAACTGGGCCTCGAGTGTTCGACGGCGCTCAATGCGAAGCACCTGGCGATGGCTGCGCAACAGATCAGTGGCCTCAGCTCGCCATTTTGTGAGGGGCGGATCATTCCACAGCAACGACTGCAGGCTCTGCAGATGCTGCCCCATGGTCTGCCGAAGCTCCGAGCTCACCGCCAAGCCCGCCACGTCGGCCTCTTCCTGAAACCGGCTGTTTTCGTAGCCCATGGTGAACCAGACCAACATCGACTGCCCCACACCCATCAAAACCACCAACGCACCCCAAAGCAGCAGCCTTCGCCGAGGGAGCTTGATCGCCATGGCGAAAGGTGGTCTGGACTTCACCCACCACCGGTTCCAGAACTGGAAATTTTGAAGAGCACGCATGCACTGAATCGCTTGAACAAGAGGGAGCTGGCCTTGGCGCAACCCGTGGTACCCCGAAGGTCGCAGAGTATGACGCCGCGCCGATGTGGGTTACCACAAGGAGCTCAATGGACTCCTACAATCAACCTAGGGCCTGCTCGGAAAGTCCTTGCCAACCATCAAACGGTCTCTTGAAGTGATCTGCGGCGTTGCAAATGCTCGCGATACCTAATGGTATTGCTGTGCTTTGCGCCTTGCAGCTCCCTCCAAGAGACCATTTCCTGCCCGACAACGACTTTCCGAACAGGCCCTAATATGCTGTGCCCTCTAACGGTTCTCAACCACCCAACGAGGCGGGCCGCATGCCCCATGAATTTCGAACACACCACCGGTTGACTTTACGAGACTTGGCCATGTCCTCATCTGAAGAAAAAAGCGCTGAATTGCGTCGTGCCGCCCTGGAGTACCACGAGTTTCCAACCCCCGGAAAACTGGCCATTGCGGCAACCAAGCAACTGGTCAACCAGCGAGATCTGGCATTGGCCTACTCACCCGGCGTGGCGGCGGCGTGTGAAGAGATCGTCAGCGACCCGGCCAATGCCTTCCGCTACACCTCGCGCGGCAACCTGGTGGCCGTGATCACCAACGGCACCGCCGTGCTGGGCCTGGGCAACATCGGCCCCCTCGCCGCGAAGCCCGTGATGGAAGGCAAGGCGGTACTGTTCAAGAAGTTTGCCGACATTGATGTGTTCGACATCGAGATCAACGAAAACAACCTCGACAAACTGATCGATGTGATCGCTGCCCTCGAACCCACCTTCGGCGGCATCAACCTCGAAGACATCAAAGCGCCCGATTGCTTCTATGTGGAGCGCGCGCTGCGAGCGCGCATGAAGATTCCCGTCTTCCATGACGATCAACATGGCACCGCCATTGTGGTGGGCGCGGCCTTCCTGAACGGCCTGAAGGTCACCGGCAAAGACATCAAAAAAGTCAAGCTGGTGACCTCAGGCGCCGGCGCTGCGGCACTGGCCTGCCTGGGCTTGCTGGTCAAGCTGGGCCTGCCACGCGAAAACATCTGGGTCACCGACCTGGCGGGTGTGGTTTATGAAGGCCGCACCGAGCTGATGGACGAAGACAAAATCGTCTTCTCCCAAAAGACCAGTGCACGCACCCTGGCTGAAGTCATTGAGGGCGCTGATGTCTTCCTGGGCCTGTCTGCTGGCGGCGTGCTTAAAAAGGAAATGGTCGCCAAAATGGCGGCCCAGCCCTTGATCTTCGCGCTGGCCAATCCCACGCCCGAGATTCTTCCCGAGCAAGTCCATGAAGTGCGCAGCGATGCCATCATTGCCACCGGCCGCACCGACTATCCGAATCAGGTCAACAACGTCCTGTGCTTCCCCTACATTTTCCGTGGAGCCCTTGACTCCGGCGCCACCACCATCACCGTTGAGATGGAAATCGCAGCCGTTCACGCGATCGCCGAACTGGCGCAGGCCGAGCAGAGCGAGGTCGTGGCGGCCGCCTACGCGGGTGCCAACTTGAGCTTCGGCACCGAGTACCTCATTCCGAAGCCTTTCGATCCGCGCCTGATGATCAAGATCGCCCCGGCCGTGGCCAAGGCTGCGGCTGACTCCGGCGTGGCGCAACGCCCCGTGAAAGACTACGACGCCTACCTCGAAAAATTGCAGACCTTCGTCTACGCCTCTGGCACCACGATGAAGCCCATCTTCAACCTCGCCAAGCGGGCCACCCACAAACGCGTGGCCTACGCAGAAGGCGAAGAAGAGCGCGTGCTGCGCGCAGTGCAAGTGGTGGTGGACGAAGGCTTGGCACGACCCACCCTGATTGGCCGCCCTGAAGTGATCGCCCAGCGCATCGAAAAATTCGGCCTGCGCCTGGAGCAGGGTCAGGACTATGACCTGGTGAACACCGAGCAAGACCATCGCTACCGCGACTACTGGCAAACCTACCACCAACTCACCGCCCGCAAGGGCGTGACTGCGCAACTGGCCAAAATCGAGATGCGTCGCCGGCTCACCCTGATCGGTGCGATGCTGCTCAAGAAGCGCGAGGTCGATGGCCTGCTCTGTGGTACCTGGGGCACCACCGCCATGCACCTGCAGTATGTGGATCAAGTGATTGGCCTGCGCGAAGGCGCCAAAACCTACGCCTGCATGAACGGCCTGATCTTGCCGGGTCGCCAAGTGATGCTGGTCGATACCCACGTCAACTATGACCCCACGGCAGAGCAACTCGCCGAGATCACCATCATGGCCGCCGAAGAGATGAAACGCTTCGGTTTGCGCCCCAAGGCAGCCCTGCTCTCGCACAGCAACTTTGGCTCGAGCAATCAGCCCTCGGCGGTGAAAATGCGCGCTGCGCTGGAGCTCCTGCGCCAACAGGCGCCTTGGCTGGAGGTGGACGGCGAAATGCATGGCGATGCAGCGCTCGACCCCGAATGCCGCTCGCGCCTCGTCCCCAACAGCCCACTCATGGGCGAGGCCAATCTGCTCGTGATGCCGAACATTGACGCGGCCAACATCAGCTACAACCTGCTCAAAACAGCCTCCGGCGGCGGGATCGCCATCGGGCCTGTTCTGCTCGGGGCCGCTCAACCGGTCCACATTTTGACGCCCTCGGCCACCGTGCGCCGAATCGTCAACATGACCGCCTTGGCCGTAGCAGACGCCAACGCAGCCCGCTGATCCGCTCATTACTGACCCGCCTGGTATCAGGGTTACCCCGATGGTGCCAGGAGGGTTTCCTAGAGATTTTTGCAGCTCTGATCCCCCGCCTCTCTGGGCTGGTCTTCGTTGCACCGCAAGGGCTAAATTGATAGTGACCGCACACTATCTAGCAAAGTGCAGGTGAGACTCGACCTCACCGGGCTTGAGTTGGCGAGGCCTATTCGGTACCATTGCGCCCTAGGGATGCAAGACTGGGCGGCAAGCTCATTCCGAGCAAAGACACAGCAGCCCCCTCACAGGGTGCGTTTGTACCAGAGTTTCGCAAGGGATTTTTCTCATCCCCCATGGAACCTCTGCGCATGGACTGATGTCGAAGCTTGCCGTGAAGCTCTGATCTTTTTTTGACACAAGGAGGAACGCGACAATGTTTTTGCAAACAATGCGTCCGAACATCGTTCAATCTATTCGCGCCCACCGGCCGGAAGATCTGATGCAGGCGGCTCAGCAGGCTCAACAGCACTTCCTGTATGCGAACCTGTTTGATGCACAGACCAAGCAAGACGTACTGGAAGTCATCGCAGCGGCATTTCAATTCCCGATGCACGTTGCCAAGAGCATGGAATCCCTCAAAGACGCGTTGACAAACCTGCTCTCCAGGGCAGGTTCACAACCTGGCTTCGTGGTGGTGTTGGAGCAAGTGCCGTCCAACCCTCGCTTCGACCGGGAAGCTCGCGAGCAATTGGTTGATGTGTTCCGCGAGGTCTCAGAGTTCTGGGACGACCGTCGAACGCCCTTCCGATGTTTCTATTCTTTTCCGTAGCCCGCTCTCAAGACATCGGGTCATGGGAGCGGGCTACCGAGATGGTCCCAAGCGTTACGGAAAAGCCTGCCAAGGCATCCAAGTCAGCGGCGAATTCAAGCTTCGGCATGAACATGCCCTTGATGAGCAGTGCGTTCGACACAGCCATGTGGCTGAACGCGGCGTAAATATCGCGCTGATTCTTCAAGCGTGAAGTGAAAAGGGACGTGTTGATCACGTCCCTTTTTTCATGGCGCGTTGCCTCGTTTCTGATCTTCCTCGGCGGGGTCGCCTCAGAAAACAGTTCTCGCTTGAACCTTGTATCTTTCAACCTAAAAACTGCAGTTGACCGCTTACATCCGCTGGCAGAACCTGATGAACGCTCAGAATTTCGCACACGAACCCCATCACCTTTTGGGTGAAAGCGCTACGCACCCGATTGGGCAGCACTGCGGCGCGCTGGCGGCGTTGCTCCGCCTTGCGGGCACGAGCCCGCCGCGTTGTCGC
>CANHBY010000032.1 GCA_947458895.1 Burkholderiales bacterium
CAGCAGCCTTCTTCGCAGGTGCGGCAGCCTTCTTCGCAGGTGCAGCAGCCTTCTTCGCAGGCGCAGCAGCCTTCTTCGCAGGCGCAGCAGCCTTCTTCGCAGGCGCAGCAGCTTTCACAGGTGCTGCCTTCTTAGCGGGTGCAGCTTTTTTGGCCGGAGCCTTTTTCGCAGTTGCCATTTCACTTCTCCTTGATCAAGTTAAAAGAGAGCTGTTTGGCTTTGCAAAAAGCCATCGCCAAACAGCCATTCACCACCCGATAGTCTGCCCAGGAGGGGCGCTCCGGTGCGATGAATACGGTGACGCAACACAGCCCGCTCTTCCATGGCGGAGCAGTACTGTGCAACGTAAATCTTGATCATTCACAGCGTTATTCATCCCAAGACAGCGCGCCACCGGATTGATACTCGATGACACGGGTCTCAAAGAAATTACGCTCTTTTTTCAGGTCGATCATTTCGCTCATCCAGGGGAACGGATTCTCCTCGTTCGGAAAGAGCGCATCGAGGCCAATCTGGGTGGCCCTTCGATTGGCGATGTATCGCAAATAACCTTTGAACATTGACGCATTCAAGCCCAAAACACCACGAGGCATGGTGTCTTCAGCATAACGATATTCAAGCTCCACAGCTCGCATGAAAAGCGACTGAATTTCAGCCTTGAACTCTGCAGTCCAGAGTTGGGGGTTCTCAAGTTTGATCTGGTTAATGAGATCAATACCAAAATTGCAGTGCATGGATTCATCACGCAAGATGTACTGGTACTGCTCAGCAGCACCCGTCATTTTGTTTTGGCGACCCAAAGCTAAAATCTGTGTGAACCCCACGTAAAAGAACAAGCCTTCCATCAGGCACGCAAAAACAATCAGGCTCTGCAAGAGTTTTTGATCGTTTTCAAGGGTGCCGGTATGAAAACCAGGATCCATGATTTGCTCGATGAACGGAATCAGGAACTGATCCTTATCGCGAATCGAGGGTACTTCTTGGTAAGCGTTGAAAATCTCGCTCTCATCCAGGCCCAGTGACTCGACGATGTACTGGTAGGCGTGGGTATGAATAGCCTCTTCGAAGGCCTGGCGCAACAAAAACTGGCGGCATTCAGGTGCCGTGATGTGCCGGTAAGTACCCAGCACAATATTGTTGGCCGCCAGTGAGTCGGCGGTCACAAAGAAACCGAGATTGCGCTTGATGAGGCGACGCTCATCTTCGGTCAGGCCATTGGGGTCTTTCCAGGTCGCGATATCACGCGACATGTTGACTTCCTGGGGCATCCAGTGATTGGCACACGTAGCGAGATATTTCTCCCAGGCCCACTTGTACTTGAATGGCACCAACTGATTGACGTCGGTCTTGCCATTGATGATGCGCTTGTCTGCGGCGCTCACGCGCTTGGCCTTTGTGGGGGCCGACGCCAAGTCTGACGAATTTACATCTGGCGAATTTGCAGGTTCATTGCCCACAGAGGCCAACGACTGATGAGATGCAAGCGAAGATGCCAAAGCCGCTGCTTTAGAAGCCGCGGCACGCGCCAAATTCGACGAATTTGATGAAGAGATTTCTTCGTCCCAAGCCAACATGGTGAATTTCCTCTGCGTTTGGATTATGAGAGTGTTGCGCTTCAACACCAAGCACTTATTGACGAAGCCATTCAATTGGCATTAACGCTGTTGCTATGCCACATCGAAGGCTCGCCAATAAGGGTTTAACAATTACTGACAGGACTCACAACCCGGGTCATCGATTGCACAAAATTTCACATCAGTGGCCGGTTCTACCGCCGCAGCATGAGACGCCGAGGCTGATGGCTGGGCTTCGCCAGCACCGCTTGATACTGCGTTCATTTGCCCTGCCGTCACTGTCGATTTTTCTGCGTGTGTTGCACCCACTGTGCGCAGGTAATAGGTGGTCTTGAGACCGCGCACCCACGCCAGCTTGTAGGTCTCGTCGAGCTTTTTGCCTGACGCTCCTGCCATATAGATGTTGAGTGACTGACCTTGGTCGATCCACTTTTGGCGCCGTGCGGCTGCTTCAACCAACCAGCGTGTTTCGATCTCGAAAGCCGTAGCGTACAAAGTCTTGAGGTCTAGCGGCACGCGGTCGATTCGCTGCAATGAGCCGTCGAAGTGCTTGAGGTCCATCACCATCACGTCGTCCCACAGGCCCAGGCGCTTGAGGTCACGAACCAGCGATTCATTGACCATGGTGAACTCGCCCGACAGATTCGACTTGACCGACAGGTTGCCGAACGAAGGCTCGATTGAGGCACTCACGCCCACGATGTTGGAAATGGTGGCGGTGGGTGCAATGGCCACGCAGTTAGAGTTGCGCATGCCGTTGGTTTGGATGCGAGCGCGCAGGGCCTCCCAATCCATCGCGGAGCTGCGATCGACGTCGACGAAACCACCACGCTGCTCGGCCAACATGTCGAGGGTGTCCATCGGCAAAATGCCGCGGTCCCACAACGAGCCCTCGTAGGTTTCGTAACGACCACGCTCAGCAGCCAACTCTGTGGAGGCCCAGTAGGCGTAGTAGCAGAGTGCTTCCATGGAACGATCGGCAAAGTCTACGGCGTCTTGGGATGCATACGACAAGCGCAATTCATGCAGCGCGTCTTGGAAACCCATGATGCCCAAGCCCACAGGGCGGTGGCGCAGATTGGAGTCACGCGCCTTCTTGACCGCGTAGTAATTGACGTCAATCACGTTATCGAGCATGCGCATGGCGGTTGCCACGGTGCGCTTGAGCTTGTCATGGTCGACCTGGCCGTCCTTGATGTGCTGCGCCAGATTGACGGAGCCGAGGTTGCAGACGGCGATTTCGGTCTCGCTGGTGTTCAGCGTGATCTCAGTGCACAGGTTGCTGGAGTGAACCACGCCCACGTGCTGCTGGGGCGAGCGCACATTGCACGCGTCCTTGAAGGTGATCCAAGGATGACCGGTTTCAAACAGCATGGTCAGCATCTTGCGCCACAGGTCGCGGGCGGCCAGGGTCTTGAAGAGCTTGATCTCTCCGCGAGCCACCTTGGCCTCGTAAGCCACATAGGCTTGCTCGAACTCTTTACCGAATTTGTCATGCAGATCGGGGCAGGTGCTGGGCGAGAACAACGTCCAGCTGGCACCTTCCATGACGCGCTTCATGAACAGATCTGGAATCCAGTTGGCGGTGTTCATGTCGTGGGTGCGACGACGGTCGTCGCCGGTGTTTTTGCGCAGCTCAAGGAACTCTTCGATGTCCAGGTGCCAGCTTTCCAGATAGGCACAAACGGCGCCTTTGCGCTTGCCACCTTGGTTCACGGCCACCGCGGTGTCATTGACCACCTTGAGGAAGGGCACCACGCCCTGGCTCTTGCCATTGGTGCCCTTGATATAGGAGCCCAAAGCCCGCACGTTGCTCCAGTCGTTGCCCAGGCCACCAGCAAACTTCGACAGCAAGGCGTTTTCTTTCAAGGCCTCATAGATGCCTTCAAGGTCGTCAGCCACTGTGGTCAGGTAGCAGCTCGACAGCTGCGAGCGGCGGCTGGCCGAGTTAAACAACGAGGGTGTGGAGCACATGAAATCGAAGGTAGACAGCACTTCGTAGAACTCGATGGCGCGCTCTTCACGATTGGCCTCGTTCAAGGCCAGGCCCATGGCCACTCGCATAAAAAAGGCCTGTGGCAACTCGATGCGCGCTTCATCGATGTGCAGGAAATAGCGGTCATACAGCGTCTGCAGACCGAGGTAGTCGAACTGGAGGTCGCGATCGGCCTTCAGTGCTGCGCCCATGCGAACCAGATCGAACTCCAGCAGACGCTCATCGAGCAGCTCCGCCTGCACACCCTTTTGCACAAACTCTGGAAAGTATTGGGCGTAGCGCGTTTGCATCTCGCTGTGCAGCAGCTCTTCGCCCAGGATTTCTTTGCGAATGGTGTGCAGCAACAACCGCGCCGTGGCACGGCTGTAGCCGGGATCTTTTTCGATCAGGGTACGGGACGCCAGAATGGCGGCTTTGTAAACCTCTTCGATGGGCACGCCGTCGTAGAGGTTGCGTTTGGTCTCGCTCAGGATCGGGGCCGGCTGAACATCTTTGCCCAAATTGGCACAAGCAGACTCGATCAGGATTTGCAGGCGATCCAGGTTCAACGGCACTCGCTGGCCACGGTCGAGCACTTCCAGGGAAGGCTCTGTCGTCTTGCCGGGCAGGCCCTGCTTGACGCGCTCCTGGGTGCGACGCTCGCGGTACAACACATAGGCACGCGCCACTTCGTGGAGGCCACCACGCATCAGACCCAACTCGACCTGGTCTTGCACATCTTCGATGTGAAAGGTGCCGCCACCCGGGCGCGAGCGCAGCAAGGCGCGAACCACCGCCTCCGTCAAGCCATCGACGGTCTCACGCACGCTGGCCGAGGCTGCGCCTTGCGCACCGTGAACAGCCAGAAAGGCCTTCATCAGTGCGATGGATATCTTGCTGGGCTCAAAGGACACCACCGCACCATTGCGGCGAATGATCTGGTAGCCCTGGTAGGCCGACACGGAAGATGGCGAATGAGCCGGTGCCTTGAGAGCGGGGGTAGCTGCAGCGGAGCTGGAGGAGGTAGCTACTTGCATGGAATCTCCGGATTAGGGGTCAGTGCCTCGAGAGAGGCGGTGTTCGTTAAATGAAGAGGGTGATCAAAGAATGGATCGGAACAGCTCAAAGAGCAGAGAAAAGCAAACATCTAAGGCTAAGCAAAAACAGACGCAGACGATGCCCCCTCAGTGGCCAGAGAAGCCCACCATAAAATGAACAATGAGTGCGTATGTGAGAGCACCACGGTATCTGTATTGCATGTCAGGCCTCTGAGGTGAACAAGCCACTGAAAGACATCGTTGCCAAGACCGTGGTATGACCAAATCAGCAGGGGGATTTGTCTGCTGATTGTCTACTTTCTTGAGTGAATGAAGGATACCAGAGATCACTACAGGTGGTGGTTTTTTGCCCCCTGGGACGAATGAAAGCACTATGGGTAGGGTCTCAAAATTGACTCAAAAACCGAATCGGGGCAGAGCAAAGTGCAGCGCAGACACCCTCCAAAACATGAGCAAAGGCGCATCGAAACAAAGCTCGAGAAGATGAGTCATGTTTTCATAGGGCGTGCAGGGCACAAACACGCGAAAAGGCCCGTCAATTCGAGATTTTTTGAACTCATTGACCGAGGGTCCTGAAGTCAAAAACTTTTTTTCTTCTGTGTCGCAACCTCGGGAAAACGCTGATCCGCCCAACCAAGTTGAAGACGCAACGCCCACCACTGAAACCCAGGGCCCGGATCACCCTTTCGCCCTGGAGCGATGTGCTCATGCCCGACGACCATTTTGAGGGCATAGCGGCGCTTGATTGAGCGAAGTAGCTGCACCAAGCGGGCGTATTGAGCAGCCTCAAAGCCAAGGCCCTCGAGCCCCTCGAGCTCAATGCCAATCGAAAAATCATTGCAGTTCTCTCGACCCCTCCAACTGGAGCTGCCCGCATGCCAAGCCCGGCGCTCGCATGACACGAACTGCACCACCTGGCCATCTCGACGAATCAGAAAATGAGCCGACACCTCCAAGCCGCGCAAGGCTTCAAACTCGGGGTGACCTGAGGGGTCGAGGGTGTTGGTGAAGAGCTGACGAATCTGCGGCCCCCCGTAATGACCGGCCGGCAAACTGATGGAATGCAGCACGACCATATCGACCACCATGCCCTCAGGGCGTGGCCCCTGGTTGGGCGATGGGCAATGGACGGCCCCACTCCACCAACCCTCAGCCCACACAGCACGAAGCGTCATACCTGCCCAGCCTTCTCAAGCACAGAGATCAGGATCACGATCGGCGTCGCCCTCAGCGGGGCTCTCGCCACCCACCGTCACATGGAGCCGGGCCATTCGGTAGCGCATCTGACGCAGGGACAAACCCATGCTGGCACCAGCCGCAGTTCGGTTGTTGCCAAAGCGCGCAAGGGCCTTGAGCAAAATGACGCGCTCGACCTGATCAAGGTGGGCCTGCAGGTCGTTTGGCAGATCTTCTCCACTGAGGTCAAAACCGCCCGCCAGGACGATGGGGGTGTCGGCAATCAAGGGCTGATCACTGACTGGCAGGGCCTTGCCACGATGTGCTTCGGTGGTGGGCAACTCATTCGTTTGCAGCCCCAGATCAAATGGCGTGATTTCATGATCACTGGCAAGTGCAACGGCTCGATGGAGTAGGTTCTCCAGCTCTCGCACATTGCCCGGGAACGAGTAGCGTGACAATTGCGCCAGAGCCTCTTGAGTCAGACTTGGCAAATGCTGCGGCCCGGAATCCTTTCCGAGCCGCGCCAGAATCTGGGCAGTGATTTCAGGCAAGTCTTCGCCGCGTTCGCGCAGAGGCGGAACACGAATTTGAATGACGTTGAGCCGATAAAAAAGGTCTTGCCTGAAACGACCCGCCTGCACCTCGGCAGCCAGATCTTTGTGCGTAGCACTCAGTAACCGCACACTGACCGGCAACTCCGCCACGGCCCCCACAGGGCGTACAGCACGCTCCTGAATACAGCGCAGCAGTTTGCTTTGCATCGACAGCGGCAAGTCACCGATTTCATCCAGAAACAAAGTGCCCCCATGGGCGGCCTGGAAGAAGCCGCCACGGTCTTCATTGGCGCCGGTGAAGGCACCCTTGCGGTAACCAAAGAATTCGGCCTCAAGCAGTTGCTCGGGAATGGCACCGCAGTTGACGGCAATAAAAGGCTGCGCGGCACGCACGCCGATTTCATGGATCGACTTGGCCACCAGCTCTTTCCCAGTGCCCGACTCACCATCAATCAGCACTGGGGCCATGCTGCGAGCGACTTTCTCGACCATGGCCCTGATTTGCTCAATCGCGGGCGAATGCCCCACCATGCGAGCAAAAGCCGTGCTGGCGGGCGCGACCATGGGAGCCGGCTCGCGAGGAGCCTTCGGTTGAAATGCCTGCGACGCGCGTGCCCCCTGCGGCTCAACAGCCTTCGCGGCAGCGAGGGTCGGTGCGATGGTTGACACCACGGCATCAATGCGCCCCAACGCTGAGGCCACAACCGAGCGGAACTGCCGCAAATCGACGGGCTTGGTCAGGTAATCAAAGGCTCCGGCCTTGAGCGCTTCGACAGCATTATCAGAGGACCCAAAGGCGGTGATCACAATGGTTTTTTCCGGCCGCCCTTGGGCCTCAAGGCGCCGTAGCAAATCAAGCCCAGTGCCATCGGGCAGCCGCAGATCTGTGATGACAGCGCTGAACTGGCGATCACCAAGTTGAGCCCAGGCATCATCGACACACGAGGCAGTCTCGACTTCATACCCCTCGCGCAGCAAAGTGAGCTCGTACAGGGTGCGCAAATCAGGCTCATCATCAACCACCAAGAGGCTGAATTGGGAAGGTAGCATCATGTCAGCACAATTTTTTCAGTTAGGCAAAGACAAGGAAGCATGTAATGCATCCAGCTTTTGCTGGGGCATGAGCACAAAAAATTCATTGCGCTCCTTGCCACCCGGCAGGTCGGGCAAACACAGGCGGTAGTCAATGCTGGCGCCGTAGCGCTCACAAAGCTCCCTGCAAATATACAAGCCTAAACCCGTGCCACGACTGCGCGTAGAGAAGAAAGGCTCGAACAAATACGGCTCGACATCGGTCGCAATGGCAGGGCCATCGCTGCGCACTTTCAGCTCCCATTGATGACCATTGGCGCTGCGAAGACATACCTGCACAGCACCTGACAAGCGCGTTCCATGACGCCAAGCGTTATCGAGCAGATTGACCAACACGCGACGCAGATGGTCGACATCAAATGATGCACCGCAGCCCTCTGATGGCACGTCGATCTGCAGAGCACTGGGGCTCTCCAGCGAGACCCCGGCGGCCTGCGCCCACTCCCTGCAGGTCCGCAGGACGACCGAAGCGACATCAATCACCTCCGCACACTGGGGGCCGGCCGGAGCCGCATCCAGCACATCATCAATGATCAGCTTCAGTCGCTCGACGTTGTCAGACACCATGCGCGTGAGCTGGCGCTGAAGCGGGCTGGAGGCATCTTCAGACAACAGCGCATTGGCCTGGGAAATGGCCGCCAGCGGATTGCGAATTTCATGGGCAATACCTGCCGACATCCGCCCCATCGCGGCCAGTTTTTCCTGGCGGGTGCGAGCCTGCATGTTGCGAACATCCTCCAGCAACAGCACACAAAATTCCTCATTCTCATGCGCTGCTTGCTGACGCGTGAAACGCACCTTCATGCGCAGCAAACGTTTACTCAGAGGCCCGAAATTGACTTCGAAATCTCTCCCTGCCTCGGGCCATTGGCCTGCAGAGAATGCCTGCATAACACCCTGCAACAAGCAATCGCAGGCCGGCATGTCCGCCAAGTTGAATGGTGGCGCACCACACATTCCGGTAGGCGAGAGCAGCCTGCGGCCAGCCGGGTTGGCCGCCCGCACATGCCCCCTGGGGTCCACCACCAGCA
>CANHBY010000033.1 GCA_947458895.1 Burkholderiales bacterium
GCATCATCCATCTGGTCGATGACATGCTCGAAACCATGTATGCCGCCTCAGGGATTGGCTTGGCGGCCACGCAGGTGGATGTGCATGAGCGGGTCATCGTGATAGACGTGTCTGAGGATCGCAGCCAGCCCCTGGTGTTGATCAACCCCGAGCTGGTGGCGCGCAGTGCGGAAATGATCGAGGGAGACGAGGGGTGCCTCTCGGTGCCGGCCATCTATGACACCGTCCCTCGCCACGCGCAGATCAGAGTGCGAGCCCTTGATCGCGATGGGAAGGTCCATACGCTGGAAGCACAAGAGCTGTTGGCCGTCTGTGTTCAGCACGAGATGGATCATCTGATGGGCAAGGTTTTTGTGGAGTATCTCAGCCCCCTCAAACGCAACCGTATCAAATCGAAGATGTTGAAAAGGGCGCGCGATGACGCTTGAGCTTGAGTACGGGCTGCGGGTAGCGTTTGCGGGAACGCCAGAGTTCGCACGGGTCGCGCTTCAGTCGCTGCTGGATGCTGGCTTGACGGTGCCCTTGGTTTTGACCCAGCCTGATCGCCCCGCCGGCCGGGGCCTCAAGTGCCTGCCTTCGCCGGTGAAGGCGCTGGCGCTGGAGCGGGGTATTGCCGTGAGCCAGCCGCGTGGCCTCAAGCTGGATGGGCGATTCGCCGAAGATGCGATTGCTGCACAGGCCGAACTGGTGGCGGCTCGCGTCGATGTCATGGTGGTGGCTGCTTATGGCTTGATATTGCCAGCCTGGGCGCTTGCTTTGCCCCGACTGGGCTGCCTCAATATTCACGGGTCGCTGTTGCCACGGTGGCGGGGAGCGGCCCCGATTCACAGAGCGATTGAGGCGGGGGATGCAGAAACAGGGGTCACCATCATGCAGATGGATGAGGGGCTGGACACCGGTGACATGCTGCTCAGTCGATCCGTTTTGATTGATTCCCAAGACACGACGGCCACGCTGCATGATCGGTTGGCGGCCATGGGAGGCGAGCTGATCGTGGGGGCGCTGCATGCGGCCGCCCAGGGCGAGCTGATACCCCAGCCGCAGCCAGAGAGGGGGGTGACTTACGCCCACAAAATTGACAAGGCAGAAGCGGCGGTGGATTGGTCTGCCGAGGCGTCTGTGCTTGAGCGTCGAATTCGAGCGTTTGACCCGTTCCCTGGGGTGCACACCGTTTGGCAGGGGCTGCCGCTTAAGCTCTGGTGTGCCCGTGTGGTGCCGGGGTCTGCTGACAGGGTCAGCGTGGCAGGCACGGTCTTGGCGGCTGGAGCCCAGGGCCTGAAGGTGGCGTGTGGTGGATCAGCGGCGCTGGAAGTGACGGAATTACAACGCCCTGGCGGGAAGCGGCTGTCTGCAGCCACCTTTTTTCAGGGGCACTTTGCCTCGGACTGGGTAGGGGGCATGCTGGGATAGGTCAACCTTCGGGTTGACGATGTGGCAGCATGGAGACCATGTGAGGTGAATTTCGGTGCCGTTCTCAAGTGTCGCGATGTATTGGCCGATAACACCGCTAACCCTGCTGGGTAGCTTACTTGGCCCCTATCACTCATGACCCGTCTTGCTTCTGTTGCCATTTGTGTGTCGCTGCTGGCCGGTACAGCCGGTTGTGACATGTTGGGCATTGAATCGCCAGAAAAGTTGGCAGCCGCGCGCGACGCAGATGGGCGCGCCATTGGCGGAGCTTGCCGACATGCAGCGCGGGCCATTGAAGACTGTTATGCCCTCAACCGAAAAGCCGATCGAGCCGCCATATTTTCCGGCTGGCGCGACATGAACGACTACATGCGCGAAAACAAACTTGAGCCCGTATTGCCGGCCATGAGCGCGCAAGCGCCTGCCTCCAAGCCATCTGAGTCCGAGGGGGCGCAGGTCAAAAAAGAAGATGGCAAATCTTCTGGCCAGAAGGCGTCGAAACCTGAGGGCTCCTGATCTGCGTGGCGCGTTGACCGAAACCTCGCGCTGCCACTGGTTCTAAGATGTGATGGTGTAATTTCAAGCACGAGTTGTCTGGGGGACAAAGGTTTCGACAATGGGACTGTTGATGAGTATTTGGAGGGGCCTGTGCGCCTTGTTGGGAATCTTGCTGGGGCAGTGGAGCGCCCCCACCTGGATGCGTTGGTGTGGTGATCAGTTAGTGGGGCCTGCCCAGGCGGTCTGGAGTCGCTTGAGGGCGCAACCGCGGTTTTATGGGCTTTGGCTGGCTGGGTTGTTGGTGGCGACACTGGCGGTCCAACAAGGGTACCAATGGTGGCAGGACCGTCCTCGGCCCGCTGAAGTCACGGTGACGGTGGAGTCACCTGGGCTGACGGAATATGCCAATGAGGGGGAGCCGAAGGTACCCAAGCCTATTGTGCTGAATTTCTCAGCCTCGGTGGCGCCGATCGGGGCTATTGGAAAACCCGTGACCGGGGTGACGCTGATGCCGGCGGTTGAGGGGGATTGGGCCTGGGCTGATGATCGTCAGTTGGTCTTCACGCCCCGCCATCAATGGCCGATCGCGGCCAATTACAAGGGCAGTTTGGCCCACTCGCTGGTGGCACCTCAGGTCCATCTGGCCAGCCGGGACTTCGTGGTGAGCACCCCTTCTTTTGAAGTGTCGGTGTTGCAGCAGCAGTTCTACCAAGACCCGGTGGATCCCGCGATCAAAAAGGTTGTCGTGGAAGTGGGTTTCAGCCACCCTGTGAACGCAGCAGAGTTTGAAAAACGGATCGAGATGCGGCTGGCCGAGCAAAGCAATGGCTTACTGGGTATTGGCCGCCAAACCACACCATTTACCGTGGTCTATGACAGAGCCAAGACGCACGCTTCGATTCACTCGGCCAACCTTCCCATCCCCAAAGAGTCCACCACGCTGGACCTGACGATTGCCAAGGGCGTGGTGGCTCAGGCCACCGGCCCAGAAACGCAGCGGGCGTTTCGGGCGTCCGTGCCGGTGCCCGGCTTGTATGCCTTGAGCGTTGAAGAGGTTCGCTCGACGGTGGTGAGCAATGAGCAGTTTGAGCCTGAGCGCTTGCTGTTGATTCGCACCTCGCAAAGTGTGCTGGATCGGGATTTGGCCAAACAGGTAAGTGCGTGGGTTTTGCCGGAGTTCAAGCCGGGCGTTCAAGCTGAGGTGATCAAGGGGCGGGTCAAGTTGTACAACTGGCCAGATGTGGGTGAGGTCACGGACAAGGTGTTGGCTGAGTCAACTCGTTTAGACCTGACCCCCACGGTTGGCGAACGCGAGCATGGGAAGGTTCAATCTTTCAAGTTCAAGGCCGATGTTGGCCGAGTGCTCTACGTTCAAGTTGCGCCGCAGCTCAAATCGTTTGGTGGATACCTGCTCCCCAAACGCTCTGCGCGCACCTTGACCGTGCCGCCCTTTGCGGCAGATTTGCACATCATGAGCCAGGGTGCGCTGCTGCCGATAAGTGGTGAGAAGAAGGTAGCAGTTGTCGTGCGTGATTTGCCGGGCTTGAAGATCGAGATTGGCCGTGTGCAGCCGAACCAGCTGCAGCATTTGGTTTCGCAAGCCCAAGGCGGCTATGCCACACCCGCGTTCCTCGGCCGATTCAATGCCGACAACATCACCGACCGTTTCGAGCGCTTGGTGGTTTTGCCTGCGTTGCCAGCGGGCAAAACGCACTACGAATCCATCGATTTGAGCGAGTATCTCGTGAAGGATGTGAAAGAGGGCGAGGCACGCAAAGGTTTGTTTTTGCTGCAGGTTCAAGGCTACAACCCGAAAGATTTTGGTCAAGCCTCAAGCGCTGCCAAGGCCGGATCCAGCGAGGATGTTGAGGCGAATGGCAAGAAAGGCGGCGAAGAGGCGCCTGACTACAGCGGCCTGCGGGATCGCCGCCTGGTGTTGCTTACCGATTTGGGCATTGTGATGAAACAGTCCGTCGATGGCGGGCGGGACGTGTTCGTTCAGTCGCTTTACACCGGAGCGCCCGTTGAGGGAGCCAGTGTGGAGGTGGTGGCAACGAATGGCAGCACCCTGTTGAAGGCCTCGACCGACTCCGCAGGCCATGTTCGTTTCGGGCGGCTCGATGGGTTCACCCGCGAGCGAGCGCCACTGATGGCGTTGGTGCGCAAGGCGGGCGACATGAGCTTCCTGCCGCTCAACCGCAGCGAACGCAGTCTAGATGTGTCGCGTTTCGATGTGGGCGGCTTACGAAATGAGCGCACGGCCGATCAGCTCAATGCTTATTTATTTTCGGATCGCGGCATCTACCGACCCGGCGAGACCATGCGCCTGGGCATGATCGTGCGGGCTGCTGACTGGCACAAAACCTTGGATGGTGTTCCTTTGGAGGCCGAGGTGCTGGATGCTCGCGGCTTGGCCGTCAAACGTGAGCGCCTTCGCGTGGGAGCAGGTGGATTTTCGGAGCTCGTTCACACAACGCTGGAGAGCTCGCCCACGGGAAATTACACCATCAATGTGCATGTTATCAAAAATGGTGAGGTCGACCGCCAGATCGGCTCCACCACGGTCAAGGTGCAGGAATTTCAGCCTGACAGCATGAGAGTCGCTGCGTATCTGTCTTCACAGTCTGCACAAGGCTGGGTGCATCCGAAAGCTCTGAAGGCACGCATTAACGCGCAGAATTTGTTTGGCACCCCCGCAGAGAACCGCCGTGTGGAGGTGAGCATGACGCTGAGCCCCGCTTGGCCGGCCTTCCGGAACTTTGCAGATTACAGCTTCTACGACCCGCTGCGCGCGAAAGAGGGGGTGAGCGAGTCCCTGCCAGAGGGGCGCACCAACGACACCGGAGATGCTGTGTTTGATCTCAACTTGAACCGCTTTGCGAAGGCAACCTATCGCCTGAGCTTGCTGAGTAAGGCGTTTGAGGCCGAGGATGGGCGCAGCGTCAGCGCCGAGGTGACGGCCCTGGTGTCTGAGTCACCCTACCTGATTGGCGTGAAGCACGATGGTGATCTGGGTTATGTGTCGATGGGCAGCCAAAGGGCGAGTCATTTGATTGCCATCGACCCCCAAGCCAAGAAGCGGGCTGTTGATGGGTTGTTGATGCAATTCATTGAGCGCAAAAGCGTCTCTGTGCTGATGCGGCAGTCCAATGACACATACCGTTATGAATCGCGGCCGCGCGATGTGGTGATCTCGGAAGTTCCTTTGAACATTCCGCAGGCGGGCATCCCCTGGACACTCGATACCAGCAAGGCCGGTAATTTCAGCCATGTGGTGCGCGACGCCTCAGGGCAGGAGCTCACGCGCTTCAATTTCAGCGTCGCGGGGCAAGGCAATGTGACTCGCTCTCTGGACCGCAATGCAGAGTTACAGCTCAACCTGAACAAATCTGACTACATGCCTGGCGATGAAATAGAGGTGAGCATTCGGGCGCCTTATGTGGGCGCGGGTTTGATCACGATTGAGCGCGACAAGGTGTATGCCCAGTCTTGGTTCAAAACCACGACCACCGCCTCAGTGCAAAAAATCAAGCTGCCCGCCAACTTTGAAGGCAATGGCTATGTCAGCGTGCATTTTGTTCGGGACCTGGGCTCCGATGAAATCTTCATGAGTCCTTTGAGCCACGGTGTGGTTCCGTTTGCCACCAACCGGGGGGCTCGCACCAACACCCTCAAAATCGAAGTGCCTGAGGTGAGCAAGCCAGGTCAGGTTCTGAACATCAAGCTTCAATCCAGCCAGCGCACGCGGGCGGTGGTGTTTGCGGTGGATGAGGGAGTTTTGCAGGTCGCACGCTACAAAAACGCAGACCCCCTGGGCCACTTTCTCCAAAAGCGTGCTCTGGAGGTCAAGACATCGCAAATCTTGGATTTGTTGCTGCCCGAGTTCAAGCATCTGATGGCGGCATCAGCGCCGGGTGGTGATGATGCCGGCGCCAATGCGCGATTCCTCAATCCCTTCAAACGCAAGGGGGAGGCACCGGTGGCCTACTGGTCGGGCATCGTGGATGTGAATGGCGAGGCGCAGTTCAACTACACCTTGCCAGATCACTTCAATGGCGCATTGCGTGTGATGGCTGTGGCGGTGAATGACAGCACTGTGGGGGTGGCTCAGGCCCAAACACGGGTGCGTGGGGATTTTGTGTTGTCGCCCAACCTGCCTTTGATGGTGTCGCCAGGAGATGTTTTTGATGTCTCGGTCGGTGTGGCCAACAACATCACTGATTCAGCGGCTGATGCCCCCGTGTTGGTGAGTTTGCGAGTTCCACCCACCTTTGAGGTTCAAGGAGCGGCCAATCAGACGCTCAAGCTGAGCCCCATGCGCGAGGGGGTGGCCCTCTACAAAATCAAGGTCAAGGAGTCTCAGGCGGCGGCACTGGGGTCGGCCACGGTGAGGTTCTCGGCCAGCCTCGGAGCCAAGTCAGTGTCTCGGCGTGTGGATGTGAGTGTGCGGCCGGCCACGCCCAAAGTCACGACTGTGACTTCGGGGCACTTTAAGGGGTCTGCCGAGGTGATGGTGCCGCGTGATCTGGTCCCTGAGTTCCGAAAGCAGGAAGTTGTGATGTCCACCTTGCCACTGGCCTTGACGCCGGGGCTGCTGAGTCATATCGACAATATCTCGCATCAATCTACAGAGCAGTTGGTCAGCCGCGCGCTGCCCTATCTGGTGCTAGCGCGTCGGCCGGAGTTGGGCTTGGTCACGCCAGAGAACGCCGCCAAGGCATTTGAGGCGACGTTGCGCACCCTGCGCTCCAGGCAAAACGCCCAAGGTGGCTTTGGCTTATGGGCCGCCAGCGTGGAGGCGGCCGAGTATCCATCGGTCTATGCAGCCCACATGCTGCTGGAGGCTTCCGAGGCTGAGGTGCCGGGTGTCAACGTGCCCTCGGACATGCTCAAGTCAACACAAGCTTACTTGCAGCAACTGGCTTCGAGCCATCCAGCAGACCTCAGTGCAGCACGCACGCGTGCCTATGCCATCTACCTGCTGACCCGCCAGGGAATTGTCACCACACCGCTGCTGAGCAGCTTGCGCGAGTCGCTCGATGCACAATTCAAAACAAGCTGGAAGACCGATGCGACAGCATCCCTCCTGGCCGCCACCTACCAGATGCTTCAGCAAGATAAGCCAGCGGCGGAGCTGCTGGGCGGCATGATGGACCAGCTCGACCAAGGACGTGAGGCCTACCGTTGGAGCGCTTACTACGACCCTGTGTTGCGTGATGCTCAACTGCTGTATTTGGTAGCAAGGCACTTTCCAGCAAAGCTCAAAGGCATCAGGGCCGATACCCTGAGCCGCCTCATGGCACCGCTGGGCGAAGGGCATGTCAACACCTTGTCGGCGGCCTACACGGTGCTGGCGATCGAGGCCATGGCTCGCGGCGTCAATGCCCAACTTTTAGCTAAGCTCTCAGCACAGCAAGTGAACGCTAAGAACGAGGCTTCGCCCCTGTCCCTGCCTTTGAATCTGATGCCTCGCGCAGAGATTGCGCCAACGGCCCTGCGCTTGAATCTGGCCAACGAAACCAATGCCACGGTGTACTACTCGGTCACGCAGTCAGGCTTTGACCGCTCACCGCCTGCCCAGGAGCTCAAGGCCGGGATGGAGATTTTGCGCGAGTACCTCGATGCCAGCGGCAAGCCCGCCACGGAAGTCAAAATGGGTGACGAGCTGCAGGTGCGCCTGAGTCTTCGCGGCATTGGCCCCACGCCTGCAGCATCGGTGGTGCCCAGCGTGGCCTTGACTGACCTGTTGCCAGGGGGCTTTGAGCCCGTGCAAAGCCGAAATGACCGAGGCGCCTCGTCCACCGTGACCGGTCCGGCCATTGAGTTTGCCGACGTTCGCGAAGACCGCGTGATCATCTACACCACCGCCAGCCCCAACATGCAAACCTTCACCTACCGGATTCGCGCGACCAATGCAGGCGATTTCACCGCGCCCCCAGCCTACGCCGAATCGATGTACGAGCGCAGCAAACAGGCTCGCTCAGTAGCCTCACGATTGACGGTATCAGGCAAGAGGTGACCCCACTTTCGTTTGGCGTATTCGTGTCCTTAAACCAGCAAGTTGACGTATGAAGCCGCCTATCGGCTGGGAGTGGGCGCATTGGCATCGATGGGTTCTGCTCGGGCTGGGCCTTAGTTTGGGAGTGCTGCTTTTACGGTGGATACCCGCGGCGCCGCTGCGTGAGCATGTGGGCTCATCTCGCGCCTTCTACAGCAGCGACGGCAAGCTCCTTCGCCTGACCCTCAGCGCCGATGAGCAATACCGGATGTGGACGCCGCTGGAGGCCATTTCTCCGGCGCTTGTGGAGGCGGTCAAGCTCTACGAAGATCGCTGGTTCGACTGGCACGCTGGCATCAACCCCGTCAGCCTGACACGCGGCGCTTGGATCACCCTGGCGGGTGGAGCACGCACAGGGGCATCGACCCTCACCATGCAACTCGCTAGGCGACTCTATGACATTGACAGCCGAAGCTTGTGGGGCAAGGCTCGCCAAATGGGCGCAGCGGTGTGGTTGGAGTCTCGCTACAGCAAGCA
>CANHBY010000034.1 GCA_947458895.1 Burkholderiales bacterium
CGTGGGTGAGATGACCGCCCTCGGCCAGGCTCATGCCCATGATCGTTTCGCCGGGGTTCAGCAGGGCGAAGAACACACCCTGATTGGCCTGCGAACCGGAGTTCGGCTGCACATTGGCATTTTCGGCACCGAAGAGCTGCTTGAGGCGGTCAATGGCCAGTTGCTCAGCGATGTCAACGTACTCGCAACCGCCGTAGTAGCGCTTGCCAGGATAGCCCTCGGCGTATTTGTTGGTGAGTTGGCTGCCTTGTGCGGCCATCACGGCAGGCGAGGTGTAGTTCTCAGAAGCGATCAGTTCAATGTGATCTTCCTGACGCTGATTTTCTTTTTGGATGACAGCCCAGAGTTCGGGGTCAACCAGTTGGATGGTGGAAGTGGCGCGATCAAACATGGTGTGGCAGTCCTGAAGGGGGTGGACCCACGGTGCAGCGAAGACATGCAACGCATTGGGCTGCCCAGGCGAACGGCTGAAAACGCGGCCAAAAACATCAGTGGCCACGACCGTGCTTCCCGGTGGTTCACCACCTCCGACTCGTCAGCAGACGGGTCCTATCGCCAGTTGCACGGATGCGTGGAGTGTATCGCGCCGGGATCAATGAGTCGCGGGGCTGAGAAAGGCGAGTTGGTCGGGGGGGGATTCTTCATCCTTGGGGGCCGGTTTGTTCGTGCTCGGAGCTTCGGCCTGAGCAGGCTTGGGCGTGCTCTTCTGGACAGCAGGGATCATGGAGGGCGCGGCGATTCGCGGAACCGTGGGTGCAACGGCCTTGCCGCTGATCACCATCCGCAGGTGAGATTGCTCGGCCAGAACCTTGGCGGCGTAACCGTCATCGCTAGGCAGGTTGGCCGCCCCCACGTAATGACGCAAGCCGCCCTCCACGCTGCCGGCTCGCCGGATGCACTCCTTCAGAACTTGTACGCCGACGCGCAGATTACTGACGGGGTCGAACGCGGCCAAGTTGCCACCGAAGGCGTCATATTTGTCGTTGTGCACCTTCGTCATGACCTGCATCAGACCTTGGGCGCCGACAGGGCTTTGGGCAAAGGGGTTGTAGCCTGACTCAACAGCCATGATGGCCAGAATGAGTGTGGGGTCCACTGACGCCCGCTGGCCGACCCTCCAAGCTTCTGTCACCAAGCGACTGATGGGCTCGGGGGCCACGCCATA
Source organism: Burkholderiales bacterium (assembly GCA_947458895.1). Lineage (GTDB taxonomy): Bacteria > Pseudomonadota > Gammaproteobacteria > Burkholderiales > Burkholderiaceae_C > CANHBY01. The sequence continues at coordinate 1,166 of CANHBY010000034.1, forward strand.
CCGCCGAGAAATCCAGTAGGCCACGGCGGCCTGTTCTCGGGTCAAATCTTTGGGGTTGACTGCCGTGGCGCGTTTGATGGCGCTGGGCTCGCTCAAAGACGCTGCCAGCAATTCGAGAGGGTCTTGGCGAGCCTCATGGCGAGCTTGCAGCCAGCCGAATAAACGAACTTCGGCGATGTGCCTGAGCTCCTGATGGCCCATGACAAAAAAGACGACAGCCAGAACACCCAAACCCAAAAGGGCCAGAGTGTTGTGGCTGACTTCCAGCATGCCGTTTCCGAGGTCTTTCAGAAAAACCGAGGTCGAATGTTGAATGGCGTGAACAATCTGTTGAACGGTGCAGAGCAAGGGGTTGATAGAGGTCATGTGTTTCCTTTTTCTCCCGCTGGCGCCAAAACCTCATGACTGACGAGGTGGCGCTCATAATTCCCGAGGGACCTTACAGATGATTGAAATGGCGACTGAGTTGACTGCCAACCCGTTGTTTTCGGCAATAGGATCGTCTGCTTGATGAAGGTGGCCGGATTCTAGAAACGCTTTTGATATCCAGTCAATAATAAAGAAATTAAATTCAATAACTTATTTGTATGAAATACGTTGATTTGAGGGATTTTGTGACTGGCTTGGCGCAGCAAGGCGAATTAATTCGTGTGCCCGAGCCAGTGTCTCCCCATCTGGAAATGACGGCGTTGAGCGACCGCATGTTGCGAGCCGGCGGCCCGGCGCTGCTTTTTGAGAACCCCCAGGGCTCGACCATCCCTGCACTGACCAATTTGTTTGGCACACCCAAGCGGGTGGCGATGGGCATGGGGGTGTCTGAGGTGGGTGAGTTGCGTGAAGTGGGCCGGGTACTGGCCGCTTTGAAGGAACCCGAGCCACCCAAGGGTTTGAAAGATACAGGTCGCCTGCTGCAGATGGTCAAGTCCTTGTGGGACATGAAGCCTGACGTGGTGCGCCGTGCGCCGTGCCAGGAAGAGATCTTCGAGGGCAGTGAGATCGATCTGGGCCGGCTGCCTGTTCAGACCTGTTGGCCCGGAGACGCCGGGCCGCTCATCACCTGGGGCTTGGTGGTGACAAGGGGGCCGCAAGCGGTGGCCCAGCCGCGCCGGCGCCAGAACCTTGGCATTTACCGGCAGCAGGTGATTGGTCCCTCGCAGGTCATCATGCGCTGGCTGGCGCACCGAGGTGGGGCCCTTGATTTTTTGGAGTTTGCGCGAGCAAATCCGGGGCAGCCATTTCCCATGGCCGTGGCCTTAGGGGCAGACCCTGCGACCATTCTGGGTGCCGTCACACCGGTGCCAGACAGCCTTTCTGAGTACCAATTTGCTGGCTTATTGCGAGGTAGCCGAACCCAGGTGGTGGCCACCGGGGTGGGTGAGGGCGAATGGCGACTGCAGGTTCCTGCCAGTGCCGAGATCGTGCTGGAAGGCCGAATTCCAGTCGCTGAAAAGGGCTTCGAGGGAATCAGCGAACATGGTGTTCGTCTGAAGGAACAGGGCGGCTACCTCCATGCGCTGGAGGGTCCTTTCGGGGACCACACGGGTTACTACAACGAACAGGATTGGTTCCCGGTGTTTGAGGTCACGCGGTTGACGCAGAGGCGCAACCCGATCTATCACTCGACCTACACCGGCAAGCCGCCTGATGAGCCGGCGGTTTTGGGTGTGGCTTTGAACGAGGTCTTCGTGCCGATATTGCAAAAGCAGTTTCCCGAAATCGTCGACTTTTACCTCCCTCCCGAGGGCTGTAGCTACCGCATGGCCCTCATCAGCATCCACAAGCGCTACCCAGGCCACGCCAAGCGGGTGATGTTCGGCCTGTGGAGTTTTCTGCGTCAGTTCATGTACACCAAGTTCATCGTGGTGACGGATGCAGATGTGGATATTCGCAACTGGCAAGAGGTGATCTGGGCCATCACCACCCGGATGGACCCTGTACGAGACACGACCTTGGTGGACCACACCCCGATTGACTATTTGGACTTTGCTTCGCCTGTGAGTGGCCTGGGGGGCAAAATGGGTTTGGATGCCACGAACAAGTGGCCGGGAGAAACCTCTCGTGAGTGGGGGCGCACGATCACGATGGATGCCGATGTGAGCGCCCGAATGAACACATTGTTTGAGCGCTTGTCTTCGAAATAAAGTTGATTCAACTCAATGAAATGGGTGATTTTTGGCACCCAGGCGCTTGCGGTTTTTGGGAGGCAGCCGTACGATTAGCTTGCCTTTTAGAAGGTACCCTGAGTGGCGCAGTCATTGCGCCCAGGAGCCCCGGACCGAAATCTCCGGATCTCCGAATTGGCGGTGTTCCAACCGCCCACCCCTCTGGCCTTAAAACCAGGGGGGTTTGTCGTTTTGGACCACGATTTTGTGCTGGGGGCCCGGGCTTTGCTACCAGGGCAGCACGTCGCCATGTTGGTTGAGGAACTGCCCACTGCTGGAGGCGTCAAGCCGGCCGAGGGTGGCCCAAAGCGCCGCAGCGGCTTCGTCGGGCGATTGCACCTGGAGCCCGGTTTTGGCGAAGGGGGCTGACAGGTCGGTGTTGACGGTGCCTGGGTGCATGGCCACGCACAGGGCTTGGGGCTTTTTGCGCTTGAGCTCAACGGAGGCTGTGCGAACCACTTGATTCAAGGCGGCTTTGGCGGCGCGGTAGCTGTACCACCCGCCCAGATGGTTGTCACCGATGCTACCCACCTTGGCAGACAACACCGCAAACACGGCCTTGCCGTCGCTGGGTAGCAGAGGCAGAAAATGTTTCGCCAGCAGGGCAGGCCCGATCACATTGACGGCAAAGGAGTGGGCCATGTGGGCGGCATTGAGCTGCTGCCAGCTTTTCTCGGGTTGCCCTGTGGGGTCATGCAGAAAGCCGGTGGCCACGATCACGGCGCGCAGGGCCTGCTCATGTTGCTTCAGGTGCTGGCCGATGTGGGTGGCAGCCTCGGCGATGGAGGCTTCAGTCAGCAGGTCCAGGGGCGGGTTGCTGTGTCGGCTCAGGCCGATGGTTTGAGTGAACTGGCCAAGCTGGTCGGCATGGCGGGTGAGCGCTTGGCCAATGCCACCTTGTGCGCCAATGATGAGGGCCAAGCCGCCCTGGGGAAATGGACTCACCGGGGAGGGATCGGGGTCAGCTGAACCAGGATTTCGTTGGGCTTGATCATGCCCAGATCGAAACGCGCTTGCTCTTCAACCATTTCGAGGCCCTCTTTCAGGTCTCGTACTTCAGCGCTGAGTTGATCGTTGCGCAGGCGGTCGGCCTCGTTGGAGGTGCGCTGCAGTTTGAGCTTGGAGCTCAGCTCCATGACACGAGGCACCCCTCCCTTGCCCAACCAAAGCTCGGCGTGAACGAGTGCGAGCAGCAGGGCGAGGGAGACGGTGACGATGCGCATAAGCTATATCATATTAGCGAAGGTTGTAAAAAGCATCTCTTCCGGGGTAGCTGGCCACATCGCCGAGGTCTTCTTCGATGCGCAGCAGTTGGTTGTACTTGGCCATGCGGTCGCTGCGGCTCAGGGAGCCGGTCTTGATTTGGCCGGCGTTGGTGCCCACGGCGATATCGGCAATGGTGGAGTCTTCAGTTTCGCCAGAGCGGTGGCTGATCACGGCCGTGTAGTTGGCACGCTTGGCCATTTCGATGGCAGCGAAGGTTTCGGTCAGGGTGCCGATTTGGTTGATTTTGATGAGGATCGAGTTGGCGATTTGCTTCTGGATGCCTTCACGCAAGATTTTGGTGTTGGTCACGAACAGATCATCACCCACCAGTTGCACCTTCTTGCCCAGACGCTCGCTCAGGTGCTTCCAGCCTTCCCAGTCGCCCTCGGCCATGCCATCTTCGATGCTGATGATGGGATATTTGTCGCACCAGGTGGACAACATGTCAGTCCAGCCCGAGGCTGACAGAGACAAGCCCTCGCCGGCCAGTTGGTAGGCCAGGTTGCCGTTGGCGCCGGGTTTGTAGAACTCGCTGGCGGCGCAGTCGAGGCCGATGGCGATTTGTTCGCCGGGCGTGTAGCCAGCCTTGTCGATGGCGTCGAGGATCAATTGGATGGCCGCTTCGTGGCTGGCGATGCTGGGGGCAAAGCCACCTTCGTCGCCCACGGCGGTGCTCATGCCTTTGTCGTGAATGATCTTTTTGAGCGCATGAAACACTTCAGCGCCGTAGCGAACAGCCTCGCGGAAGCTGGGAGCGCCCACGGGGATGATCATCAGCTCTTGCAGATCAAGGTTGTTGTTGGCGTGCGCGCCACCATTGATCACATTCATCATGGGCACGGGCAGTTGCATGGCTGCCGAGCCGCCGAAGTAACGGTAGAGCGGCAGGCCGCTTTCTTCTGCGGCGGCACGGGCCACGGCCATGCTGACGGCCAACATAGCGTTAGCGCCCAGGCGGCTCTTGTTCTCGGTGCCGTCGAGCTCGATCATGGTGCGGTCCAGGAAGGCTTGTTCAGCGGCGTCCAGGCCCAGCACCGATTCAGAGATTTCGGTGTTGATGTGTTCCACGGCGCGCAGCACGCCCTTGCCTAGGTAGCGGCTCTTGTCGCCGTCACGCAGTTCGATGGCTTCGCGTGAGCCCGTGGAGGCGCCCGAGGGAACCGACGCACGGCCCATGACGCCGGATTCCAGCAGAACATCGCATTCGACGGTGGGGTTGCCGCGGCTGTCTAGTATTTCGCGACCGATGATGTCAACAATGGCGCTCATGGGTTTTATCTCCAGTTTCTAATGAATGTTGAAGTCAAAAAAGAGAGGCTTGCTGACTCAGCAAGAAAAATCGTTTTCGAGCAGGGGTTGCTGTTTGACCACGCGGTCCAGGGCCAGCAATTGCTCCAGCAGGCTGGCCATGTGCTTGAGGGGCACGGCATTGGGGCCGTCGCTCAGGGCCTGTGCGGGGTTGGGGTGGGTTTCCATGAAGAGGCCTGACACCCCCACGGCCACAGCAGCCCTGGCCAGCACAGGCACGAATTCGCGTTGCCCGCCTGAGCTGGTGCCTTGACCCCCCGGCAATTGCACGGAGTGGGTGGCATCAAACACGACCGGTGCGAGCGTTTCGCGCATGATGGCCAAGCTGCGCATGTCGCTGACCAAATTGTTGTAGCCGAAGGATGCGCCACGCTCGCAGGCCATGAAGTTGTCAGTGGGCAGGCCCTTGGCCAGGGCCGCAGCGCGCGCTTTATCGATCACGTTTTTCATGTCGTGAGGCGCGAGGAACTGACCCTTTTTGATGTTCACAGGCTTGCCGGATTGCGCCACGGCCTGGATGAAATCGGTTTGGCGGCAGAGGAAGGCCGGCGTTTGCAGCACATCGACCACCGCAGCGACCTGGGAAATATCAGTCTCGGTGTGCACATCGGTGAGCACGGGGATTTGAAGCTCACGGCGCACCTGGGCCAAAATTTCGAGGCCCTTGTCCATGCCGGGGCCGCGGAAGGTGGTGCCGCTGGAGCGGTTGGCCTTGTCGTAGCTGCTCTTGAAAATGAAGGGGATGCCCAGGCGCTGAGTGATTTCCTTCAGCTGGCCTGCCACATCCATTTGCAATTGGGCCGACTCAATCACACAAGGCCCAGCAATCAGGAAAAAGGGCCGGTCAAGACCGACTTCAAACCCACACAGCTTCATGCGGCTGCCTTTTCGGTAGGGGCTCGCCCAGACTGGTGAGCCAAGGCTGCCTTGATGTAGGACTTGAACAGTGGATGGCTGCCCCAGGGTGTAGATTTGAACTCAGGGTGGAACTGCACGCCCATGTACCAGGGGTGAACACTGCGGGGAAGCTCAACGATTTCGGTCAGCTGCTCGCGCTGTGTGAGGGCAGAGATCAACAGGCCTGCCTCGGTCAGGCGGTCGAGGTAGTTGACGTTGGCTTCGAAGCGGTGGCGGTGGCGCTCAGTGACCACGGGGCCGTAGATTTCATGAGCCAGCGTGCCGGGCTTGACATCAGAGCTTTGGGAGCCCAGTCGCATGGTACCCCCGAGGTCGGAGTTGGCGTCTCGTTTTTGGATGGAGCCATCGGCGTCCAGCCATTCGTCGATCAGGGCGATAACGGGATGAGGGGTGCTGGTGTCGAATTCGGTGCTGTTGGCCTCTGCCAGATCGGCCTTGTGGCGGGCAAATTCAATGGTGGCCACCTGCATGCCCAGACAAATTCCGAGGTAGGGGATTTTGTTTTCCCGTGCATATTGAGCGGCCAGAATTTTGCCTTCCACGCCGCGCTTGCCGAAACCACCCGGCACCAAAACGGCATCGACCTGCGCGAGTTGGTGGATGTTGTCGGGGGTGAGGGCTTCCGAATCAACATAGGTGATGTTGATCTTGGCTTGGTTGTGCAAGCCTGCATGGCGCAGAGCTTCGTTGAGCGACTTGTAGGAATCGGAATGTTCGGTGTATTTGCCGCACATCGCGATGGTGAGCTGGCGAGTGGGGTGCTCCACTTGCTGCACCAAATCGTCCCAGCGCTTGAGGTTGGCGGGGGGGGTGTTCAGGCGCAGTTTGTCGCAGATCAGGCCGTCAAGGCCTTGCTCGTGCAGCATGCGAGGCACCCTGTAGATGGTGTCGGCATCCCAAACGGAAATCACGCCCCACTGGGGAACGTTGGTGAAGAGGGAGATTTTTTCGCGCTCTTCATCAGGAATGGCGCGGTCGGCGCGGCACAGCAGGGCATCGGCCTGAATGCCGATTTCACGCAGTTTTTGAACCGTGTGCTGGGTGGGCTTGGTTTTGAGTTCGCCAGCAGCAGCAATCCAGGGCACATAGGTCAGGTGCACGAAGGCGGTGTTGTTGGGCCCCATGCGCAGGCTCATTTGCCGTGCGGCTTCCAAGAAGGGGAGGGATTCGATGTCGCCCACAGTGCCACCGATTTCCACGATCGCCAGGTCAACGGCATTGGCCGGGTTGAAGCTCGATTCTTGGCCGGGTAAGGGCAGCAGGCCTGCGCCACGTTGAATGAATTCCTGGATCTCGTTGGTGACGTGCGGTATGACCTGCACGGTCTTGCCGAGATAGTCGCCACGGCGTTCTTTTTCGAGGACGCTCTTGTAAATTTGGCCGGTGGTGAAGTTATTCACCCGTTTCATGCGGGCGGTGATGAAGCGCTCGTAGTGGCCGAGATCGAGGTCGGTTTCAGCGCCGTCATCGGTCACGAAGACCTCGCCGTGCTGAAACGGCGACATGGTGCCCGGATCCACGTTGAGGTAGGGGTCTAGCTTGATGAGGGTGACGTTGATGCCGCGC
>CANHBY010000035.1 GCA_947458895.1 Burkholderiales bacterium
CTGACGCGAAGCTGGCCAATTCGCCCTCCGAAGAATCGCCCTCCTCACCTCAAACGCTCAATGCCAGCGTGACCAGCGTTCTGCTGGACGCCGGTATGGCGCCTGCCGACGCGCAGCGGCTCGCCCCCACGCTCACACCGGAACAAGTCAATGCCAACAACTTTGGCCCAACGCTCAAAGAACAGCTCCAAAAGGCAGACTCTGCCGACGATGCCGTTCTTTGGGCAAGCTACCAAGGCACCGCCCTTGAATCCGAACTCGAGGATTCCCAGTTCAAGGCAGATCTGAGGGAAGACCACCGACTGAATCCGCAGGCTGACCTGGGGCAGCACGTCCACTATGCGCGTGCGCTGGGCCTGTACCGAAGCCTTGGCGGCTTCGCCCCACTGAACACCGTGCTCGAGCTAGACCCCCAAACGCTTCAGGCTCTGCAGGGAATGAAAAGCACCGAGGTCAAGGCCCTCCTCGACTCCGGCAAGCGCCTAGCGGACATTGCGGGGGTATCGTCTTCCGGCTCCTCTGGAGCACAAACGCCCGAGCCGCCTGCTGCTCCCAAGCTACCGGCTGATCTCAAGCCGCGTGCTGATCCCAAGCCACCTGCTGATCTCAAGCCGCCTGCTGATCCCGAGCCGCCTGCTGATCCCAAGCCGCCTGCCGACGACTTGGTGGCCGCAGTGAAAGATGGGCTCACCAAGGCAGGCATGAGCCCCGAGGATGCTGAAACCTTTTCAGGCCAAGTCAGCAGCGAAGAGCTTCACTCCACCCAATTCATGGGCACGCTGCAAACCAAACTCGCGGCGGGCGCCCCGGCGGGTGACGCCATCATTTGGGCTCGCTATCAAGGCTTAGCGAGCAAGGCTGAACTCAGCGACCCTCAGTTCATCAAAGACTTGACCGAGACCCCCACTGAGCAGGCTCAGTCTGCTCAAACCCGCCTTCTCTTCGCTCACGCCAGCCTGCTGGTTCGCCGCCTCGAAAATGCCATCGACCTGCCGACCGCACTGAATCTGGATGAGCAGACTCTCAGCAAACTGCTCGCAGCCGACCCCGCAAAGATCAAAAAATTCGCCGAGATAGGCCTCACCCCGGCGCAATTCATCGACACCACGGCAGATCAGCGAGCAGACCTGCTGGCCGCCAAGCCAGAGGCCGTCAAGGGCCTTCTCTCCGCGAGCATGAGCGTGCAGGATGTGCTCAGCAACGCGGCCTCCATCACGGACCAAGACATCGCAAACCCGGACTTCTTTTTCAAGCTTGCAGACAATTTGGACCAAGGCTTGGCCGCCCCCAAGGCCATCATTGCGGCCCGGAAGTCAGACCTGACATCGCCAACACCAGAAGAGCTGGCTGACCCACAGTTCGTACAGGACATGTCGGATGCCAAGCTCAATGACTATGGAGACACCGATGAGGACAAACTCAAGTACGCCCGCGCCAGTCGTCTGGCCCGAGAACTTCAGATCCCGCTTGCCACGGTCCTGAAGCTCGATTTAGCCCCACTCACCGGCCTCTTGAAACTTGACGCCGAGAGCCTCAAGGCGCTCTCCGATGCGGAACATTCCCTCGACGAACTGGCGGCATTGACCCCTGAGACCCTGGCACGCGTCTCGCAAATGGACCCCGACCTGAAAAGCTGGGTCGCACAACTCACCACGGTCTCCCTGCCTGAACTTGGCAAGCTCACCGACGAAGATATCGTCCAGCTCAAGGCTGCAAAAGATGGTGGCGTACGCACAGCCGACAGCAATCAAACTTTTGACGAATTCGACATCGACCGCAACACCATCTCGTACCCGATTCAGATTGGCGGCGGCGCAATCCTTTTCGATTCTTACCAAAGCGGAAAGGTGATCGTCTTTCAAAACACGAACAGGGGACTTTTCAGCAAGGTCACAGGCCTTTTGGCCAAGAAAAACCAACCGATCGTGGAAGATGTGAGGGCTCAAGCCATGCTGCCGCCCCAGGCCATGGTCAACGTCATGGAGCTCAGCACCAACGTGCTGGAAAAGCCAGACGACCCCACCTCGCCCCCCATCTCCGTCGGTCAGCTCGTCATGCAAACCATGGCGGGAAAATACCGAGACATGCTCGACAACCAGGAAATCACCAGCGATGACCCTCGCGCCAAGTTTGTCGAAACAATTGAAGCACGCAGCGCGCTGACCAACGGGTATGACCTGCTGCCGTATTACGAGACTGACAACGGCTTTGGCGGCACCCAGCGCACCTACCCCGGCGGGGAGGACACCCCATTTTTCCAAAGGATGTCACCGAAGGATGTGGGTTCAATCATCAACGAAGGTGCCGTCGACAACAAGCTTTTGAGCCTGCTTGGCGACGACAGCACCATTCAAACAGATTACCAAGCGGCCATCGCCTCGAGCGTCGATGCTCTGCCAAACAAGCAAGAGGTGATCGACCGGCTTTATAACTCCATCACCAGCCCCGAATACATCAAAGCGCTCAAAGTTCTCAAAGACAGCGGCATGAGTTACGACGCTGAGCAAATGACGCAAAGGGACATCACAGCCCTTGCCGCGCTGGACAACGCCAAATCGGTCGAGGCTGCCCAAAAACTGCGCATCAACAGCTTGGGCGCTGATTTTCAAGACCTGGTCGACGACCCCTCCATGGTCGACACCGAAAGCTTTGCGGTATCGACCGAAGATGCCATCTCCGTCGCCATGCGAGTCCTGCGTCTGGGTGCAGGGCACTTCAGGCACGGCTCGCAAACTGTGATGGACCTGTCCAAATACTTCAACGAGTTCAAGGCAGACAAGATAAGCGTGGCAGCTCTGGGTGACACCATCAAACAGCTGGTGATCCAGGCCAAGAAGGGCAATCTGCCCACCTCTTTGGGCAACATTACCCAGGCCCAGTTTGATGACGCCACGAAGGCCGCATACCTCCCACCGGAGATGCGTGGCAAGCTGACCGGTTTTTTCACCGTAGCCCAAAAGTATGGCGTCTGGGGATCCATCAGTGGCTCTGCTGCTATGGCGGGCTTCGCTTACCGGCTGTCCAAAGGCGCGTGGTCGGCTGACAGCTCCAGCCTGGAGCGTTGGGGTGCCGCGCGCGACTTGATCGCCTTCTTCACCGTAGGCCAACACTTTTTGCGAGTTGGCGCTGGGATCTTTGACCTCGGCGCCCAGCTGCTGGGCAAAGGGGGGCCCGATGCCCATCTCGCCTACAAAGCATTGGGATTGGACCGCAGCATGCCTGAGGTGTGGGGCAAGAAAAGCTTTCTACCGGATGAGCAAACCTGGGCAGAATGGGCCAAAAGGAAGCGGGCTGAGTGGGGGAATATCCGCCCAGACAATGCCGCGCCCGTCATCCCCGAGCCAGGAACCCCACAAGCCCTCGCTCAAGGGCTGCTGGCAGACGAGGGGGGCCCGCTCATCGCCAACGCAAACGAGGGGGCAGCCTTTGCGGAAGCAGCAGACCAAATTCAAAATCGATATGACAATGCAGCTGCAGGCGCCGTAGATGCTGTGGCTGGCAACAACGCCGAGGTCAAAGCAGCCATCGCACGACTCGGTGCCGCTGATCTCCTGAAGCCGACGGAGGCGCTCGAACCGCTCGGCAAGGTGGCCAGCCGGATCGGTTTGTCCGCCTTCAAAGTTCTGACCACGGTGGTTGACTTGGTGGGGGTCGCCGACATCGTGATGGGCGGGCTCTACCTGAAAAAAGCCATCCAGGAGGGAGACGTGCCAGGCATCGTGGGCAACAGCCTGGGCATGGTAGGGGGCGCGGCGCTGACGGGCGCTGGCGCCATTGGCACGTTGGGCTTGTGGGCTCCTGTAGGAAACGCCCTGTCTACAGCCGTGGCACCGTTATTCCTGGCGGGCAGCTTCTTTGCCCTTCTGGGCTTCGGGGCCCTCTCCTTGACCCAGGCCTATAAGCGCCACAACGCCCTACAGAACAGTTCTGACAAACAGGGCGAGTGGTTCAAAAACCTGGCACAAGAAGGCTTGACCGCATCTGATTGGGACAACCGCCTGGAATACCTCCGCTACGCCTTCGCTTGGTACGGGAATGACAACCTCCGTCGTGAAAAAAGCTACTTCGAAATGCAAAAAGAAGAGTGGGCTTTCTTCCAGGCAACGCAGGCAAAAAACGGCTCCTCGTTGAACCGCCTGAACGAAGGCCTCCACCTTTACACAAACCAGACCTGGAAGTCACCCACCGGCGAGACGCCGATGGCCTAAAAGAGCAGCCTTCAGCGCATTCGAGCGAGGCCTCACCAGAAAAAGATAACGCGGCACTCCCTGAGGCCACGGAGCCAAACCCGCGCCAAACACTCAAGGACGAGCTCGGCGATGCGGTCGACCCTGCCTGGGTAGACAAGCTGTCCAGCAACCAAGTGCAGGCGCTCCTGCAGCTTGAGGCCCCGGTCGCCCAGGTTCTGCTCAAGGCGGGCATGAAGCTGCCTGATGTGCTGCGCTTGCCCCCCACCCTCAGCGATGAAGAGGTCACGAAGGCTTCTTTTGCCGATGCGCTATCTGAGCGCCTTAAAAGCGCGACTCTGCGGATGACGCGCTCCCGCGCGGTCGCTACGAAGGCTTGGCCGATGATCCTAAAAACCGCAGTTGACCGCTTACTTCCGCTGGCAGAACCTGATGAACGCTCAGAATTTCGCACACGAACCCCATCACCTTTTGGGCGAAAGCGCTACGCACCCGATTGGGCAGCACTGCGGCGCGCTGGCGGCGTTGCTCCGCCTTGCGGGCACGAGCCCGCCGCGTTGTCGCGCCTTGCCAGCACACCGCAGCGCTGCCCACTCGGGCGCGTCCAACTGCAGTTTTTAGGATGATACCGAGCTCTCCAGACCGAAGTTCCGCGCCGACATCACCGAGGCGCGGACCAACGGCGGGCCAGAAACTGCCACCGTGCGGCCGCGGGCAAAGAACCTGTCACACGGCTGAAATACGCGGCTCGTAGCATCAGCTACAGGTAGTTTCTCTCGGGCACAAGGCCCGGCGGGAACGACACCGCAAAGGTTGCCATGTACACCCCTGTCGATACCCGATCGCTGCCTTCGGTGAGCTCCCTCACCCAGCCTGCCCCCGGCAAGTCGGAAGGGGAGCCGCTGCCCGCGATCGCCAGGAGTTACCTGGCTCAGTCTCTCTCGGCACCAACGGCTGGCACCTCCCAGGTCGCCCAGGTGCTGATGGGCGCCGGCATGGCGCCCGCCGCTGCGTCCTTCCATGCCAGAACCGTCAGCGCTGATGAGGCAAAGTCCACACAGTTCCTGACGGTCTTGCGCAACGAGCTCTCGAAAGGTCTGCTCGCTGGGGATGCCATCCTGTGCGCTCGCTTCTCCACCCTGGCGAGCGAGGAGGAACTCAGCGATCCTCAATTCATTCAAGACCTCAAAGACGCAGACGCCAAGGGCTATGGCGCATCGGCCACGCAGACGCTGCAGTACGCTCGGGCCAACCGCCTCGCTCAGCGCCTCGACATCCCCTTGTCGCAGACGATCAGCCTCAGCCCCGATCAGCTCACAAATTTGCTGGCCCTTGATGCCAGCGCCCTCAAGACCCCCCTGTCTGTGGGCCGCTCCCTCAGCGAGCTTGCTGAGATCCCCCCAGAAAATCTGGCCCCCCTCCAACAGCTCAGCCCCACACTTCTCGAGTGGCTGGGTCAAACCATGCAGGCCAGTCTGGCCGATATTGCCGAGCTCTCTGAAGAGGAGATCACCTCCCTGCAGTCCGCCATGGACAACGGCTCACGCCTGGCCACGCACGATGAAGTCTTCAACGACATCAATCCCGAAACAGTCTCGCGCCCCATCAAGCTCGGCTCCGAGTGGATCGTCTTCGAGACACTTTCTGGCCAGGAAATCATCGTGGATCAAAACACCAACCCTGGGCTATATAACCAGGCTGTTGGCGTACTGACCGAGCGCACTAAAGTACAAATCGATGCCGTTCGAACACAGGCGGGCCTGCCCCCACAGGCCGAGGTCAATGTCATGGAGCGAGCTACCCAGAAGCTCAATGACGAGGCCGACCCCGATTCCGGCTACGCCTCGGTCAATGAGTCGGTCATCAAGAAGTTGCTCGACAACTACCGCGGCATGCTGGATCGCAATGAAATCACCAAAGACGACCCGCGCGCCCAATTGATTCGCACCTTCGAGGCTCGCACCGCACTGGCCAATGGCTACAGCCTGCTGCCCTACTACGAGGCCAGCGGTGGTTTCGGCGGCACCTACCGAACCTACCCAGGCGGCCCGGACAACCCCACCTATCAAACCATGTCGAGCGAAGATGTCCGCAACCTGATCAATGAGGGCGAAGTCAACAACCGCATTCTGAGTGGGATGAACAACGAAACCATTCAGGCCGACTATCAAACCGCACTGAAAGAGGAAGTCGATGCGCTGCCCAACAAGCAAGAACTCATTGACACCCTCTTCAACAACCTGAGCAGCCCCAATTACATCCAAGCCCTGCGCACCCTGAAAGACCAGGGGCTGTCCTACGAAGCCGAGCAAATGACTCAGCGCGATCTGATGTCGCTGGCAATGCTGGACCCAGCCAAATCCACCGAGGCCGCTCAGCAACTTCGCCTCAACAGCATGGGGGCTGATTTTCAGGAGCTCACCGACAACCCCGCGCTCATTGAAGTCCAGACCTTTGGGGACGCGCTCTACGACTCCGGCATGATTGCGATTCAGGCCATTCGTCGGGGGTCAGCGTTGATTCGTCACGGCACGCAGACTGCCGACGATTTGATCAAGTACATCAATGAAACCTTGAAAGACAAGAAGAGCGTCAATGCGCTGTCCGAGGTTCTGCGCCAGCTCGTGATCGACGCCAAGACCAAGAACATCACCAACATCGCCGGCATCAATCAAGCTCAGTTCAACGAGGCCATGGCCAAGACCTATTTGCCGCTCGAAATGCGAGGCAAAGTGGCCAACTTCTTTGCCACCACGCAGAAGTTTGGCGTGTGGGGTTCGATTGGCGCCTCGGCTTGCGTCGCCTCTTTTGGCTACAGGCTCTCGCAAGGCGCATGGGGCGAAGACAGCACACCGCTGTCTCGCTGGGGCGTGGCGCGCGATGCGATTGGTTTTTTCTCTGCCATTGGCCACGTCGCCAAAACCGGCGCTGGCGCAGTTGACTTCTTTCGCAGTTCACTGCTCGGCAAAGACCCGAACTCGCAGCTGGCGTGGAAGGCCTTGGGCCTGGACCGCACCATGCCCGAAGTCTGGGGCAAGACCAGCTTCCTGCCAGGAGGCAAGTCATGGAGCGAGCTCTGGCAGGGCCGGCCCGCGGGCGATACTGGCTACGGGCAGTTGCCTGACACGCCACCCGATTCACCCCGAGGCAGCGCTGCCAGCTTAAACGGCTATGTCGACGCCATGGATGAACTGTGGGAGGGCTATGACGACACCGCCAGCAACCCCGGCGGCTTGTTTGCCGACGCCACCGATGCTTCACGCCCCACGCTTCAGGGTGCAGCCGACAATCTCAGCCAGATCTACGCCGAGGCCACCCCCCCAGCTGCCCTCACCAAAATGCCTGGTGGCACAGCGGCGAAAGTGGGCTCGTCAGCCATCAAAATCTTGCATGCCACCTGCGACCTGGCAGGCGTGGCCGACATTGTGATCGGCGCGCTGGGCCTGGCAAAAAGCATCAAGGACGGCGACGGGGGCATGATTGCCGCCAATTCCTTGGGGATCATTGGCGGCGCAGCGCTCACTGGGGCAGGCGTCATCAGCACCGCGGAGTTGCTCGCTTCGGCAACTTTACCCTTCAAGACTGCGGGATCAGCACTGTTTTTGGTGGGCGCCGCTTTTGCCGCCGCCGCCTTCGCGGCCAGCGCCATCGCTGTCTCAGTAACTCGCCACAATGAGTTGCAAAGCAGCTCCGACAAACAAGGCGAATGGTTCCAAGACTTGGCCAATGATGGCTTGGCCTACAGCGACTGGGCTGACAAACTCGAGTTCCTGCGCTACTCCTTCGCCTGGTATGGGAACGACAATACCGACACCCAACGCAGCTACTTTGATTTCCAAAGAACCGAGTGGGACTACTTTCAAAGGACCCAGGGTAAAGACGGCTCTTCCTTGAACCGGCTCAATGCAGAGCTGCACCAACACACCGACAAAACCTGGCCCGACCCCGTTGAGCAGGAAGTGAATTCGCAGACCTATTGGTGAGATGCTGCCCGCAAAGGCTACGCCCGCAGAAGAGCCATGGGGCGTATTCAACCTAAAAACCGCAGTTGAC
>CANHBY010000036.1 GCA_947458895.1 Burkholderiales bacterium
CCGAAATGCCGATTTTCACAGGGGTCCGCAAATCTTGCTGGGCATAGAAACCGGGCGCCAAAATCTTGATGCTCACCAAACCCAGGAGCCCCACGCCGTATCCCATCGTGGCGCGGACTGTTTGGTTCACGTCTGTCGCGCTGAAGGCGCCGTAGTGGTAAAGCACCGACACCAGGGCATGAGGAAACACCAGCAGCGCTGCAGCGCAAGGCACCACCATCACCACCACCAGGCGAAGGCCCCAGTCGAGCAGCCCTGAGTAGCCCTCTTGGTCGCCCTGGGTTTGAGCTGCGGTGAGCTGGGGCAACAACACCACCCCCAGGGCCACGCCCAGCATGGCAGTAGGAAACTCCATCAGGCGGTCAGCGTAGGTCAGCCACGAAACAGCGCCCTCGCCCACATGCGATGCAATTTGTGTGTTGATCAACAAGGAAATCTGTGCCACAGAAACGCCCATCACCGCAGGCCCCATCTGGGCCAACACTCTGCGAACGCCGGGGTGGTGCCACGCTTGACGCAATCGATTCCAGCTCAGGCCAATTCGGGGCAAACAGCCAATGCGGTGCAGGGCCGGAAGCTGCAACGCCAACTGCGCCAACCCGCCCAGCATGACCCCCGCCGCCAAAGAGTAAATCGGCTCAATGCCATGCTGCTTGAAGAATGGGGCCAAGATCCATGCAGCCGCGATGACTGACACATTGAGCAGCACCGGCGTGGCAGCAGGAACCGAAAACTGCTTCCAGGTGTTGAGGATGCCTGCCGACAAGGCCACCATCGACATGAAGCCGATGTAGGGGAACATCCAGCGCGTCAGAACCACCGCCTCATCGAAACGGGCCAGCCCGGAAGCCATGGCCCACACAACCCAAGGCGCCAAACAAACCCCTAGCACACAGGTCACGAGCAAGGCCCAGGCCAAGACCGTGGCCACCGCGTGAATCAGTGCCTTGGTGACCTCGTCGCCCTCACGGGCTCGGTACTGGCCCAGCAGCGGCACGAAAGCCTGGGAAAATGCCCCCTCGGCGAAAAGCCGACGGAGCAAGTTGGGAATGCGAAACGCAACATTGAACGCGTCGGTCAGGGCGCTGGCACCAAAGCTGGCCGCTATGATTTGCTCACGCATCAACCCCGTGATGCGTGAAAGCAGGGTGAACAGTGAGACGACGGAGGCAGCGCGCAGAAGGTTCATGTCGGTCCACGACGGTGCCGATCAGCAGCCGAGCATCACGAGCGAGTGCTGGCCGTTGGTCTGGTGGGAGCGCAGGACGTTAAAACGCCAGATTATAGATAGCCCCGCACGGGGCACCGCAACTGGGTTCCGGCTTGAGCTTGGCGATGCGCTTCCAGGCTGCTATACTCATTGGCTTCAGTTCACCCCTGACCTCCGACCAGCATGGCAACCATCAAGAAAAAAACCGTCCGTATTGCTTCGGGTCTCAAGCGCGTTCGCCAAGACTCCAAGATCAACTCGGCCAACACTGTTTTGCGCACTCGTTTCCGTACAGTGATCAAGAACGTTCAAAAAGCTGTTGTGGCTGGCGACAAAGCCAAAGCCACTGAGTTGTTCCAGGTCGCTCAGAAAGTCATCGACTCTGTGGCTGACAAAGGCATTTTCCACAAGAACAAAGCAGCTCGCCACAAGAGCCGCCTCTCCGCCAAGGTCAAGGCCCTGGCTCTGGCTGCCTGAAAACTTGTTGGGGTGTGAACGTCCGAAAGGGCCGCTGCAAAGCGGCCTTTTTCATTTCCGCCCCCCAGCATCGACCCCACTGTGCAGCCCGCCACCGACCTCAGAACCGCAGCACTCGCTGTGTTGCTGGAACCTGATCCACCCAAAAAGGTCAGCGCCACGCGCGCCTTGTGGGAACACCTCAGCCAGCACACTCTGAATACCGAGCTTCAGATTGCAGAGCCACGCGGCTTGCCTGGTCGCCCTGAACGCCCTTTTCTGGTTCCGCCCCAACAGGCCCCCCTTCGCTCGGCTTTCTCAACAAAAGGGCGGGCGGCACTGTTGCACGCCATTGCACACATTGAGTTCAATGCCATCAATCTGGCGCTGGATGCGGTGTGGCGTTTTACGGGCATGCCGGCTGAGTTTTACCTCGACTGGTTGCGCGTGGCCAGTGAAGAGTCGCTTCATTTCACCCTGCTGAGCGAACACCTCAACAGCCTGGGGCAGGCCTACGGCGACTTCGATGCCCACAATGGTCTGTGGGACATGGCGGAACGCACAGCCGATGACGTCACGGCTCGCATGGCCCTGGTACCCCGCATCTTGGAAGCCAGGGGGTTGGACGTGACTCCCGCCATGCAAAACAAGTTTGCCCAAGCAGGCGACACCCGCTCAGTGGAGATTCTGTCGATCATCCTGGAAGATGAGATCGGTCATGTGGCGGTGGGCAACCGCTGGTACCGCTGGTGCTGCGAGAGGGATGGGCGCGACCCCGAACACTACGGCGACGCGATCGCGAAGCAACACCGCGCACCTCGAATCAACCCACCGCTGAACGAATCTGCTCGCTTGGCTGCGGGTTTTACCCCCGCAGAGCTGGCTCGTTGGACGTCTGATCGCACCTGATCAGGTGGCGGCGGCGGCGAGCTTGTCTGGGCCGGCACTGCCCCCTTCACGAGCCCCATCGTGAAGGTGCACCACGCGGTGCGGGTAGGGAATTTCAACACCCCGCTGGTTCAGGATGTTCAGCACCATCAAATTCACGTGTGAGCGCACATTGCCTTGGCCATTTTCGGGGTCAGAAATCCAGAACAACACGGTCAGTAGCATGCCATCAGCCGCAAACTCCGTGAGTTGCACTGCGGGAGCCGGGTCTTGCAGAACTCGGCTCACGCCTCGCATGCCCGCTTCCAGACTCGCTTGCAGCGAAGGAATATCGGTGCCGTAGGCCACCTGAATGGTCGTGCTGAGCATCACCTTCGGGTCAGCCAACGACGAGTTCTCGACCCTCTGCGTGATCAACTGCTCGTTCGGAACCACTGACTCGCGACCGTTGAGTGCCCGAATCACGGTATAGCGGGTGCGTATGTCGGTGATGCGGCCCTCGAAGTTATCGACCTTGACCATGTCACCGATGCGCAATGATCGCTCGGCCAGGATCACAAAGCCGCTGACGTAGTTTGCTGCAATCTTTTGCAGGCCCAACCCAAGGCCTACCCCCAGAGCCCCCCCCAGCACGCTCAAGGCCGTCAGGTCAATGCCGACGGATGAGAGCGCCACCATCAGGCCCATGAAAAACAGACCAACGCGAACAAGGTTCGCAGCCATTTTGCGCAGGGAGAGGTCGTCGCCCGACCCCCTAAGCAGCTTTTTCTCGATGGTAGAAGACAGCCACAACACCAGCATGAGGACGATGCCGGTCGTGAGCGAGCCTTCCACCACATTGCGCAAAGTCAGTTGGGTAGACCCAACCCTCCAACTGACCTCCTCCATGGCTTGGAGCAGGATGGGCAAGATGCCCGTCACCCACAGGACCATCGCCATCCAGGCCACCCAGGAAATACGGCGCTCGATTCGGCGCAACCAATGCGATGTGGGGAAAGTGGCACTCAGGATCCGAACAGTCAGGCGAATGACAAGGAGCGCCATCAAAATCGGAATGGCGAGCTTAAAAACAGTCGGCGTCACCCATCCCACCAACACAGCCTTGGCGCCATAAGCTAAGCCTAAAGCGACCGCAGGAAACAGAACTCCATCAATGCTGCGCTTGCCGAACCACACCGAATCGGTATCGTCTGAACCGGAGGAGCCTCGTATCAGCCTCACGATGGCCCAGGCACAAAACAGACAGGCCAGCAAGATCCCCAGGCCTCTGAGAATTTCTGGCTCCAGCAAACTGCCCCACAAATCTTCAATCTCTTGTGTCTGGAAAATAAATTGCATGGTTGACGCTTGTAGAGCCAGGAATCTGCGGCAGTGTAGCGGCCCCTGCACCTGAGGCTGCGGAGAACCGACCTCGTGATCATTCTCTGCGACCAACGGGCAGACCATCAACAGTGCCCAGGCTCCTCAAAATAAGTGCGCTTTTGGCGAAGTCCGACCTGAAAGTAAGCCCTTAGAGCTGATTTACGCCGAAGACACCGCTAAGCTGGTGTCTCAATCCAGGAATGGTGAGCCAACGTGACTACTTTGAGACAGATACTCTCTCCCAGCGCGCCCAGTTCGATGACGCAGCAGCTTCAGCAACTTGTGGCGCAGGTGAGCAGTGTGATTGTGGGCAAGCACACTCAGGTCACCGATTGCGTTGCGTGTCTGCTGGCGGGTGGGCACTTGCTGATTGAGGATGTTCCGGGTGTGGGCAAAACCACCCTCGCCCATGCCTTGGCGGTGTCGCTTGGACTTCGGTTCTCGCGGGTTCAATTCACCTCCGACCTCATGCCCAGTGATTTGGTGGGTGTGAGTGTTTATGAGCGCAGCAAAGAGTCGTTTGTGTTTCATGCAGGCCCTGTCTTTGCACAGGTGCTACTGGCTGATGAAATCAACCGGGCTGGGCCCAAAACTCAGAGTGCTTTGCTGGAGGCCATGGAGGAACACCAAGTCACGGTCGAGGGCCAAACTCGTGCGCTGCCAGAGCCCTTCTTCGTGATTGCCACTCAAAACCCGGCTGACCAGTTGGGCACGTTTGCGCTGCCTGAGAGTCAACTGGATCGATTTTTGATGTGCATCACCCTAGGCTATCCGGACCAGCGCAGCGAACGCGAGTTGCTGTCGGGGGTTGATAAACGAGACGTCATCCGTGGCCTCAGGCCTGTGATTACGCTGGAAGAACTGCAGGCCGCTCAAAATGCCGTTCAGGCTGTACATGTGTCGGAGCCCGTGCTCGATTATTTGCAAGCCTTGATCAAAGCGACTCGCAGCGGCGCATGGTTTGTAGAAGGGTTGAGCCCCCGTGCGGGCATTGCCATCTTGAGGGCCGCAAAAGCGCGTGCCCTGCTGTCACACCGGTCCCACGTGTCGCCTGATGATTTGCAGGCGATATTGCCTCAAGCGGCTGCGCACCGGCTGGTTCCGATCGCTCACGCAGGTCGGGGGCGCATCGAACAGGTGCGAGCTATGATCGAGGCAACACCTGTCCCTTGAGACCGTTGACGGGGGCCCTCGCTGCTCAGGGTTGGTCTGAGTCAAGGCACTCGATGGACTGCCGAGCCACCCACTGCTCGCCAGCGGCAAGCTCTATGGGCTGACCAATGGCTGCAGCCTCAACACACAGCATGTGGCGATACCCATCGGCAGGCATGTCTACCAACGCAGCACACTTGTCAGCCCCCGGGTTCCAGACCACTGCATCGAGAAAACCCGAGGTACTGATGCGCTTGCTGTGCGAGCCATCCACGAGGACCAATTCACGCGCTGCGTCGAAGTAGATGCGATCGATTTCAGAATTGATTTTCAAGCTGCTGAGGGGATCGATCTGCTCTGTCCCACGCACGCAGTCTTGGTAGCGTAAACGGTGCAAGCCATTGAGCTGAAGCTGGTCAAGGTCTTCGACACGCAGGTAGGTGTGCAGGGCGGTGGTGAACTTGAACGAGGTGGGTCCAGTGTTGTCGACTGTGAGCTCCAAATCGAGCCGATTGGCGCAGAAGCGAATCGTCAACTCCAGGCCAAAAGCGTGGGGCCAAACGGCCTGGGTGGCTTGGGTTTCTGTGAGCGAGAAAACCACCAGCGCATCAGAGGCATTTGAGCCCTGACACGACACTAGGCTCCATGAGGCTGTGCGGGCGAATCCGTGGCGTGGAAGAGGGCCGCGACACTCGAACTGTGGAAAGACCACTGGCACGCCTCCCCTGACCGGATGGCCCGGGGCGTACACCGCACGATCGGAAAGATAGAGCTGCTCTTGGCCGTTAGGCCGACGCCAAGAGACCAGTTGAGCACCTTGCATCAGCACGACAGCGCTTGCGCCATCAGGTGAATGAATCGCAACCGCAGGCTGGCCATGCCAGTCGATATGCCGTGTCTGAGAATCGGGGGGGAGGTTGGAGTTCATGGGTATAAGAATGTGTTTCAGATGGCATTTTGACGGGTGACTAGGCGCCTTATGATCCGAACTCCCCAGAAAGAGAGATGTGACCCTATGGCGCTGAATGCCACGATTCGTAAAGCGCAATTGCAAATCGCCGACATGGATCGGCACGCGTACCTCGATCAATCCGTCACGGTGGCCCAGCATCCCTCAGAAACTAATGAGCGCGTGATGGTGCGTTTGCTCGCACTGGCCCTGAACATGCCGCCAGCAGGTGATGACGATGGTGCCTTGGCTTTGGCCAAAGGCCTCTGGGACGCCGATGAACCAGACCTTTGGCAAAAAGATTTGACCGGCAGCATCGTGCACTGGATCGATCTCGGCCAGCCCGATGATCGCCGCATGACCAAGGCCGCCGGGCGCGCCGACCGGGTCACGGTTTACAGCTTTGCAGCCAGCACCCCGATTTGGTGGCAAGGCGTGAGCAAGAAAGTCAGCCGGCTGCGCAATCTGAGAGTTTGGGAGATCCCATCTGCGCAAAGTCAAAGCCTGACCGAGCTGTGTCAGCGTAGCATGTCATTGCAGGTCACCGCACAAGACGGTCATGTGTGGATCACCGATGGGCAAACCACCTGCGAGGTCACGCCGATCTTGTTGAACGCCGATTCCGTCAACGCCAAGTGAGACCATGGCACACACGCTTCCGACCATCTCGCACAACCTGGCGGCGCACGCTTTCGAGTGTGTCGCGCAGGGGCACCGCTGCTTCGCAGAATATGAACTTGCCAACGGCACAATGCGCATGACACACACCGTGGTGCATCCGGACCTGCGCGGCCAAGGCATCGCTGCCGCACTGGTGGAGGCTGCACTGGCCTATGCCGAGTCGCAAGGCTTGAAAGTCGTACCCCTTTGCAGCTATGTGCGCGCCTACCTTCAGCGCCGCAAGCCTGGGGCCTGACACGCGAGGGATCACGGTCCTTAAAAGACGGTTGACGACCCATTCAGAGCATGTGCAGCGGCCTCTCGATCAAGGCCTCAAGCGCATCACGCGCAGCCCCATCCCGATTCGCAGTGCTCTGCACCTAAAATTCACCTTTTGCCTCACCCAATTTGCACTATGTCCAAAGAAATCAAGAAAGTTGTCTTGGCGTACTCCGGTGGCCTGGATACATCCGTCATTCTGAAATGGCTGCAAGATGTTTACAGCTGTGAGGTGGTGACGTTCACGGCCGACATCGGGCAGGGTGAAGAGGTCGAGCCTGCGCGCGCCAAGGCGCTCAAGATGGGCATTCGCCCCGAAAACATCTTTATCGACGACCTGCGCGAAGAATTCGTACGTGACTTCGTCTTCCCCATGTTCCGTGCCAATGCGCTGTACGAAGGTGAATACCTGCTGGGCACCTCCATCGCGCGGCCGCTGATCGCCAAGCGGCTGATCGACATTGCCAAGCAAACCCGAGCAGATGCCGTCAGCCACGGCGCCACTGGCAAGGGCAACGACCAAGTTCGTTTTGAGCTCGGCGCCTACGCGCTGATGCCCGGCGTGAAGGTGATTGCGCCCTGGCGTGAGTGGGATTTGCTCAGCCGCGAAAAGCTGTTGGCCTACGCCGATAAGCACGGCATTCCCGTCGACTTCAAGAAGCGCAAGGGTGGCGGTGCGCCCTACTCGATGGACGCCAACCTGCTGCACATCAGCTATGAAGGCGGCGTGCTGGAAGATCCGAACTTCGAGCCCGAAGAAAAAATGTGGCGCCTCACGGTCAGCCCCGAGAAGGCCCCCAGCAAACCCCAGGTGGTGGAGCTGAGCTACGAACGCGGCGATGTGGTCGCCATCGACGGCCAGCGTGTGAGCCCGGCCGAAGCGCTCACACTGCTCAACAAGTTTGGCGGCAAGCATGGCATCGGGCGCCTCGACAAAGTCGAGAACCGCTATGTGGGCATGAAGAGCCGTGGCTGCTATGAAACCCCTGGCGGCACCATCTTGCTCGCAGGCCACCGCGCCATCGAGAGCATCACGATGGACCGTGAAGTGCTGGCCCTCAAAGAAGACCTCATGCCGCGCTACGCCCGCATGATCTACAACGGTTACTGGTTCGCCCCAGAGCGCGTGTTGCTCCAAGGCCTGATTGATGCCAGTCAAGCCACCGTGAACGGCACCGTGCGGCTCAAGCTGTACAAGGGCACCGTCATGTGCGTGGGCAGAGAGTCTTTGACCGACTCGCTGTTCGACCCGCTCATCTCAACCTTTGATGACGACGGCGGCGC
>CANHBY010000037.1 GCA_947458895.1 Burkholderiales bacterium
AGGCGTCGCCTTTGCACTCGGGTGTGGGCTCGATTTTGTTTTTCATGCCCAGGTAGCCGCAGGCGAGTGTGGCTGCCAGGGCCACATAGGGGTTGGCGTCAGCGCCAATCACGCGGTTTTCGATCCGACGTGCGGCCGGTGTGGCCACGGGGGAACGAATGCCCACGGTTCGGTTGTCAGTGCCCCAGTGGATGTTGATCGGTGCAGCCGTTGACCGTGCCAATCGGCGGTACGAGTTGACATAGGGTGCGAACAAGGCCATGGCGGCCGGGATATAGCGTTGCAGGCCACCGATGTACCAATAGAACTCTTTGCTCGGCGTACCATCGTCATTGCTGAAAATGTTTTTGCCGGTTGCGGTGCTGACCACGCTCTGGTGCACATGCATCGCGCTGCCAGGCTCGTTGGCCATGGGCTTGGCCATGAAGGTCGCGTACATCTCATGGCGCAACGCTGCTTCGCGAATCGTGCGCTTGAAAAAGAACACCTCATCGGCCAGCCCCATCGGGTGGTCATGGAAGAAATTGATCTCCATTTGCCCCGCGCCGACCTCATGAATCAAGGTGTCGACGTTGAGTTCCATTTTCTGGCAGTAGTCGTAGATGTCTTCGAATAGGGGGTCGAACTCATTGACCGCGTCGATTGAGTAGGCCTGCCTAGAAGTTTCAGCTCGGCCGCTGCGGCCCCTGGGCGGCTTCAATGGGATGTTGGGGTCGGCATTGCGCTCTGTGAGGTAGAACTCGAGCTCAGGCGCCACCACGGGTGACCAGCCTTCAGCGGCAAACAGGTCGCAGACGTGCCGCAGTACGGACCTGGGTGCATACGGTATGAGCACGCCATGGCGATCGAAACAGTCATGTATTACCTGAGCTGTGGGGTCGGTGGCCCAAGGCACGATGCGCACGGTGGACGGATCGGGCCGCAGGTGCATGTCGCGATCGGTGGGCTCGATGACATCGTAGTAGGGCCCCGCGGTTGGGAACTCTCCCGTGACACCGATGGCCACAATCGCCTCAGGCAGGCGCATGCCACGGTCTTCTGTGAACTTTTCGCGGGGCAAAATCTTGCCTCGTGCTACACCGGTCAGGTCGGGTACCAAACACTCGACTTCGGTCACGTTGCGTTCATTGAACCAGTTTTCGAGGTCACTGAAATTGAAGTTTCTGTTGTCAACCATGACATCACCTGTTGAGATCGTTCAGCCAAAGAAACTGCAATCGAAGTGACGCGGGCTCCATTTGCAACGTACAACATGAGCTGCCTGGGGGGGCCTTGAAGCAGCTGCTGGTCATAGCGTTGGGACCATGTGGCCGATGTTGAACCTGCTTTGACGGTAGCTCAGGCATGCCTGCCCAAAGACTGTGAACAAGCGCACAGACACCGGGTTATTCGCTGCTTGCCATTCTGGGTGCCATTGCACACACAGGTTGAACCCCCGAGCCTGCGGCCAGGAGAAGGCCTCTACCAGGCCATCGGGGCTGGTGGCCTCGACCCTCAACCCTGGGGCAAGCCGCTCAATGCCTTGGCCATGCACTGAGTTCACTTTGAATTCTGGGGTGGGTAAGCACTGCGACAGCAGGCCGCCAGGGGCTGCCCTTACGCTGTGGGCGAAGCCGTATTGTTCTTCTGCGGTGTCGCCCCGGCCACGATGGTCAGACAAACCAGGTGCCTCATGCACCGCCTGCAACAAGCTGCCGCCCAGTGCCACATTGACCTCCTGAAACCCTCTGCAAATTGCCATGAGGGGGATGCCCCTTTGGAGGATTTCGGGGATGAGCCGCAGGGTGAGTGCATCGCGGTGGGGGTCCAGTGGCAGCGTGGTGTCATGCACGCCTTGCTCGAAATGAACGGGGTGGACGTTGGAGGGCGACCCCGTTAGAAGCACCCCGTCTGCCAAGTCAAGCAGCCGTGTGATCTCATCGGGGTCTCTCTCTCCAGCAGGCATGACCAGAGGCATACCCCCCGCTAGGCGCACCGCCGCCAGGTACTTGTCGCCAACCACATGAAAGGGATGATCCCCCAAGGCCCGAGCACAGGCTGGAATAAGCACCCATGGGCGCATGGACTGGGTGATGCTGTAGATAGGCATGGACACGTTCCGAAGCACGTAGCCAGTTTATGCCGTTATTTTGGATTTGGGGGGGCTGTGGCTCGTTGACGTCGTTGCGCCGCGAGACTGTGCGGGGAGCTAACTCAGGTGATCCACGCTGAGCACCATCAAGCGACGATGGAGGGTGCAGCCTTACGGCAAATCGGGTCCGTGTCGGCCCCTGCCTCTTGCCATGGCCGCTTCGATGATTTTTCGTTTGCGTTCCAGGGCCTCAGCGTCCAGCTTGGAGTGCTCTGCCAAGTTGGCTAATTTGGTCGCAGCAGTGGCGGCCAGTTTGGCTTCGTTTTCCTGCTGCGCTCGTTGGGTGCGATGCTGATGCCAGTCAAAGCGTTCACGCGCTTGCGAAGCCTGTTGGGAGCTCCAGGCTTGCCAGCCAGTTCGATCGCCCGAGACCGGTTGCAGTGAGATGCAGTCGACCGGGCATACCGGGATACAGAGCTCGCAGCCGGTGCAGGTGGGGCCGATCACGGTGTGCATCAATTTGGAGGCCCCAACAATGCTGTCCACGGGGCAAGCCTGGATGCACAAGGTGCAGCCGATGCACCAATTTTCATCGATCACCGCCACATGCCGAGGGGCCTCCTGGCCATGGCGTGGGTTCAGGGGGAGGGCGGGGTGGCCAGTGATGCGCGAGAGGCGCTCAATGCCTTCTTGGCCGCCAGGCGGGCACTGGTTGATGGCGGCTGAGCCTTCCGCAATGGCACGGGCATAGCTGCGGCAGTCGGGGTATCCGCAGCGTGTGCATTGGGTTTGCGGCAGGGCCGCGTCGAGGGCCTGGGTCAGGGCGGCTTGTTGGGCCGGGGGGAGGGGGGCAGTGGGGCTGTTCACCCGCCTATTATCCTAGGGCGTGTCAGTCGTCACCCTGGTCAGCCTGGTCGGGGAACAGGACGCTGGTGAACCCAAAGCGGGTGAGGTCTCGGATTCGTGTGGGGTAGAGTTTGCCGATCAGGTGATCGCATTCGTGCTGAACCACGCGGGCATGGAAGCCATCGACCTCACGATGGATGGGGTGGCCGGCGAGGTCGAAGCCGGTGTAGCGAATCCGGGCGAACCTGGGCACCCAACCTCGCAGGCCAGGCACCGACAGACACCCCTCCCAACCGCTTTCCTCATCATCAGACAAAGTGGTGATTTGCGGGTTGATCAGAACCGTTTGAGGCACTGAGGGGGCATCGGGGTAACGCTGGTTGTCTTGAAAACCGAAAATTACCAGGGCCAGGTCGATCCCAATTTGCGGGGCTGCTAAGCCAGCCCCTTGGGCCGCGTGCATGGTGTCGAACATGTCGCTGACCAAGGCGTGCAGTTCGGGGGTGTCGAATTGCTGCACGGGCTTGGCCACGCGCAGGAGGCGAGGGTCGCCCATTTTGAGGATTTCTCGGATCATGGTGTCAGCCTCTAGTTTCGTGTCAGGGCTCAAATGCCGCTTGCTCGCTGGCCCTCAAACCCGATGGCGTCGTCACCAGGGTTGGCGCAGTGGCGCAGGAACTCTGCCTCATCCATCACGGTGATACCCAGTTCCTTGGCCTTCTCTAGCTTACTCCCAGCCTCGCTGCCAGCCAACACGAAGTTGGTTTTTTTGGAGACCGAGCCGGTGACTTTGCCACCAGCTGCCTCGATAATTTCTTTGGCTTGATCGCGCGAGAGGGTGGGCAGCGTGCCGGTGAGAACCCAGGTGGTGCTTGCCAGGGGCTGAGGGCCGGTGCTGGCGGCTGCGCCATCGGATTCTTGCCAGGTGATGCCTGCTACGCGCAGTTGGGCGATCACCTCGCGGTTGTGCGGCTGGTCGAAGAAGGTGTGCAAGCTGTGGGCCACTACCGGGCCGACATCATGGACTTGCAGGAGCTCGTCTGCGCTGGCGTTCATGAGCCGATCGAGCGAGCCGAAGTGTTTGGCCAGGTCTTTGGCGGTGGTTTCGCCCACATGCCGAATGCCCAGGCTGAAGAGAAATCGCCCTAGGGTGGTTTGCTTGCTATTTTCGAGGGCGGCAATCAGGTTGTCGGCGCTGCGGCCGCCCATGCGGTCGAGGTTGCTCAGCTGCTCGGCGCGCAGGTTGTAGAGATCGGCCAGGGTGTGGATCAGGGCTTTTTCATCGCCTTCACCCACCAACTGATCGACGAGCTTGTCGCCGAGGCCTTCGATGTCCATGGCTCGGCGGCTGGCAAAGTGCAGGATGGCTTGCTTGCGCTGGGCGGGGCAATAAAGACCGCCGCTGCAGCGCCAGTCAACCTCGCCTTCTTCTCGCACAATGGCGCTGCCGCAGGCAGGGCACTGGCCGCCGAGTTGGTCAAACAGATCGAAAACTGGCCCGCGGCTGGTTTCATCGACGCTTTGGGATGGCACGCGGCCGACGACCTCCGGGATGACATCGCCAGCACGCCTGACGATCACGCTGTCGCCGACCCTTACATCTTTGCGCCGGGCTTCGTCTTCGTTGTGCAAGGTCGCGTTGCTGACCGTGGTGCCGCCGACAAACACAGGCTCGAGCTTTGCCACTGGCGTGAGCTTGCCGGTGCGGCCGACCTGGACATCGATGCCGAGCAGGCGAGTGACTTGCTCTTGAGCCGGGTATTTGTGGGCCACGGCCCAACGAGGCTCACGAGATACGAAACCCATGCGCTGCTGCAAGGCGCGTGAATTCACCTTGTAGACGATGCCATCGATATCGAAGGGCAGGGCATCGCGCCGGGCGCGAATGGCCTCATAAAAGGCCAGCAAACCTGTGGCGCCCAGGGCCACTGTGCGGTCGGTGCACACCGGCATGCCCATGGTGGCCAGTGCGTCAAGCAGGGTACTGTGGGTGTCGGGCACGCTCCAGTCTTGTACATCGCCGATACCGTAGGCATAAAAGCTCAAGGGGCGTTGCGCTGCAATGCGAGGGTCGAGCTGGCGTACCGCACCGGCAGCCGCATTGCGTGGGTTGACGAAGGTTTTCTCGCCACGGCTGCGTTGGCGCTCATTGAGGGTATCGAAGGCGTCACGGCGCATGTAGACCTCGCCGCGGACTTCCAATACCGATGGTGCTGACCCGCCGTTGAAGGGCCCGCGGAGGCGCAGCGGAATTTGCCCAATGGTACGAATGTTTTGGGTGACGTCTTCCCCGGTGTAGCCATCGCCACGGGTGGCGGCCTGCACCAGGATGCCGTGCTCGTAGCGCAGGTTGATGGCCAGGCCGTCGAATTTGAGCTCGGCGGCATATTCCACCGGTGGTTGTTCGGGCCCCCAGTCGAGCTCTTTGCGCACCCGCGCATCGAAGGCCAAGGCGCCGCTGGCCTCGGTGTCCGTTTCGGTGCGAATGGACAGCATGGCCACGGTGTGGGTCACCGGCGAGAAGCCTGCCAGCACTTGCCCTAGAACGCGCTGGGTGGGGGAGTCGGGGCTCAGCAGCTCAGGGTGTGCAGCCTCGATGGCCTGCAGCTCTTGGAAGAGGCGATCGTATTCGGCGTCTGGGATTTCGGGTTCGTCGAGAACGTAGTAGCGATGGGCGTGTTCGTGCAGCAGGCTACGCAGTTCAGCGGCCCGCTGAGCCGGATCAGAAAAAGACATGGGTGATTTCAGCTAAAGAGGCGTCGGGCAGCCATGCTGCCTGCAGGAACACCGCGTTCTTCCAAGGCTTTGTAAAGCCAATCCAGTTCTTTGCTGATCGCGGCAAAGCTTGCCTCGTTCAATGTGCGGCCATGGTCGTCCACCACGTGGGCCTCCATGCTCTGTGCCAAGGCCTCGGCGCGCTGTTGCCACTGCTCAAAGGGCGTGGCGTCGAGGTCGGTCTGGGGTACATCGAAATTGAGGGTGATGGTGCGCAGGGCCGCTTGGTTCGGGTCGTCAGCCAAGGCGGCCTGGGGATCGAATTGCAGCGTGAGAACGGGTGGGGCGCCTTCTTCGGCAGAGGGCAGGACCATGCGGCCGCTGAACACGCCCACAAAGCCTTGGCGGGCTGCGTGTTGCTGGATGTAGCCCACACTCCAGGCCGTGGCGCGGGCGCGCAGGTGGATGGCGAGCTGGGCGTCATGCTCGCTGGCAAAGGTGTCGAGCTCACGCGCCCGTGACACCGCGTCCAGCATGTCTGGGAAATTGGTCATGCCGGCGATGGGCTGAGCCAGGGCTTCAATTTTTTGGACGAATTCAGAGAACTCGATTTCGTTCAGAGCGCCATGGCGGTTGGCCAGTTGAATACCTGCTTGAAGTTCTTTGTACTGGGCGCCCGATAGGGGCTGCTCCCATTGGCCGGTGTCTTCATTGAGGCCCTCCACCAAAAAGGGTTTGTGGCCGGCTCGGCGCGAGGTGGGCATGTGCAGCAGGAGTGTCTCGCCGGTGAGGGGCGCCTCCAGGGTGATGGGCACGATCGCGTCAATCAGGCCATCGATGCGGGCCACATAGCGCGGTTGTTTGGGCGCACAGATGGAGGCCATGGCCTCGGCAATGGCAGCAAACTCGCCTCCCAGGATCGATCCGGGTGCAACACCCGCCAAGGGCTGGGATTCAAACGCAGCAGGGGCCTCGGCGGTGGTGGGTGAAGAATCCCCAGACGTCGGGGTGTGCATCACCGGCTCTTGGGGAATCTGGGGGTCTGCGCGGCGAGGTGCTGCCCTGCGGGCCTGCCACACACTGTGCAACGTTAAACCAGCCAGCAAGACTCCGCCCACGGCCAGCAGGGATAGTGTCAGTTCACTCAAATACATCGGGATTCCCTCGTATCAAGCCAATTGATAAATCAGGCCGCTTCGGCCATGCGAACGGCTGCTTGCATGTCGACCGCGACAATGCGCGAAACACCTTGTTCCTGCATGGTCACACCCACCAGCTGCTCGGCCATTTCCATGGCGATTTTGTTGTGGCTGATGAACAGAAACTGCGTTTCGCTGGACATCTGACTGACCAGCCTTGCGTAACGCTCGGTGTTGGCGTCATCCAGCGGCGCGTCCACTTCGTCGAGCAAACAAAATGGTGCGGGGTTGAGCTGGAAGATGGCGAACACCAGCGCAATGGCGGTCAGTGCTTTCTCACCACCCGATAACAAGTGGATGGTGCTGTTTTTCTTGCCTGGCGGCTGGGCCATGACCTGAACCCCTGCATCCAAGATTTCGTCGCCAGTCATGACCAGCTTGGCGTTACCACCACCGAAGAGGCTGGGGAACATGCGGCCGAAGTGGGCATTGACTTGGTCGAAGGTGCTGCCCAGCAAGTCGCGTGTTTCCACATCGATTTTGCGGATGGCATCTTCCAGGGTTTGGATGGCCTCGTTGAGGTCAGCGTTTTGAGCGTCCAGGAAGGTTTTTCGTTCACGCGCTGAGGTGAGCTCATCCAGGGCCGCCAAGTTGACCGCCCCCAGGGCATTGATGTCGCGGTTGATGCGATCGATTTCTGATTGCAGACCGTGAAGTTTGACGCTACCCGCCTCGATGCTTTGGGCCAGGGCCTCCATGTCGACTTCAGCCGCGGTGAGTTGCTCAAGGTACTGCGCCCCACCGAGTTGCGCCGCCTGGGCTTCGAGCTGAAGCTGAGTCAGGCGGTCGCGCAGGGGCTGCAGACTTTGCTCGTGAGCCAAGCGCAGTTCTTCGGCCTTGCGCATGCGCAGGCTGAGATCGTCGTACTCGCTGCGCTTGGCACCCAGTTCGGCTTCGCGAGCCAGCTTGAGTGAGAGTGCTTCGTCAAGCTTGTCTTGGTCGACTGAGTCGGTCAGGCTGCGGCGCTCTAGCTCTACTTGCTCAAGCGACTGCGTGTGTGCAGCGATTTGCTGCGCAGAGGTTTCCAGGCTGCGCTGCAGTTCGGAGCGTCGCGCTTGGAGTGAACGGCCGGCGAACTGTGCCTCTTGCGCTTGCCGCTCCAGGGTTCGTGATTGCTCACGCGACTGGGCCAGTTGGCGCTCGGCGTTGATCACCACATCATCGAGTTCGGCGTGGCGTTCTTGGCTGGTGGCCAGCTCCATGTCGAGGGCTTCGAAGCGTGCTTCACCTATGGCGCGGCGCTCATTCAGTGCTTCGAGTTGGGCATCGATTTCAGCCAGTTCCTCGTCGAGTTGACCGCGACGCTGGCTGGTTTGTTCGACCTGTTGCGACAGGCTCAGCACA
>CANHBY010000038.1 GCA_947458895.1 Burkholderiales bacterium
CGTGCCTCCCGAGCAATTGCCCGTTCTCTGTCCACCCGTGGCCCCTTCATGAGCGCCTGACTAGCCACGCTTGCCCCAATTTGAACCCTTCAAATTCACTGGGATGAGGTACTAGGGAGCCTCTGCAAAACCCCTCGCGGTGATCGCATCCGTTCCTAGATAGGGTCTGCGGCGTTGGCTTTTTTGCCTGTAGCGCCCGCTACAGGCCGCAAAATCCGCCTTGCATCCCCTATCTAGGAACGGCGCGATCATCCACGATGGGTTTTGCAGAGGCTCCCTAGCTCGTCAGTTGTTGATATTCAAAGATTCGCTGCATCGAAAACGCCAGGGTTGCCATCAAGACCCCCGCCCCAACCATCAACGCAATCACCACCCCCATCACGGCCGCCCAACCGGCCTGGTGTTCGGGGCCCGAGGGGTTGAAGCGTGCGTTCCATTTTTCATCCGGCATGAGGCCGTAAATGATCGCCATCAGTTGCGTGCCCGCGATGATGAGACCCAGCGCCGGAATCAAGAGCCAAGCCAGTGGGTCGTCTTGCCCGATCGTTCTCATGCGCCAAACCCCGTAAAGCCCCACCGCCGTGGGTACGGTGTGCAGCAGCATCCAAATATCCGCTCGGCCTCGTAGATACAGCCGGTGCAGGCCCAGACAGCCGCCGAGCAGGGCCAGCCAAGTGGCCCATGTTTTGGATTTACAGATGCCAGAAGGAACGGCCATAGTGAGAATTTGAAAAGAAACGAAGACCTCAGTTTATAATCGACAGCTTTTGGCGGCGACTGCCGGCTTCAAGGCATTGTCTTTGGGTCACGTGGTGTATCTACGGCGTCAAGAACCATACCCGTCGCGCAGTGGGGTGCCCCCACCGCGCATTGGGCTGCAGGCTCTGCGTGTCTCCTTGGTCTGCGCCCCCGTTTGATTTCTTCCTAAGGAAATATCATGGTCGTGATTCGACTCTCTCGCGGTGGCGCCAAAAAGCGTCCTTTCTTCAACATCGTCGTCTCCGATTCTCGCGAGCGTCGTGATGGCCGCTTCATCGAGCGCGTTGGCTTTTACAACCCCGTCGCTTCTGGTGGCGAAGAGCCCCTTCGTGTCTCGCACGAGCGCATCAGCTACTGGACCAGCAAAGGCGCTCAGTTGTCTGATACCGTCTCCCGTCTGGTTTCCCAGGCTAAACCTGCTGCCTAAGCAAGGCCCCCATGATCCCCACCGCCAGCGCAGACGAGCCTGCTTGGCCGTCTGACGCAATCGAGGTGGGGCGAGTGGTCGATGCTTGGGGCATCAAGGGCGCGATCAAAGTCAAACCCTTTGCCTCTGACCCCCAGGCATTGTTTTCCTCTCGCCGCTGGTTTCTTCAGCCAGCCGAGGTCAATCCTTCTCGGCCAGACCCTCTTGCTGGCCAAAGAGCAGCCCAGGTGCCCAGGGTGCTGCGGGTCTCCAAAGCTCAAGAGCATGGCGATGTGATCGTCGTGAACTCCCCCGATATTCTCGATCGAAACGCAGCTGAGGCCATGCGCGGTGTGCGTATTTTCGTGTCGCGTGCCAGCTTCCCCACCCCCGACCCCGACGAGTATTACTGGATCGACCTGATCGGCCTGAATGTGGTCAATCGGCAAGGTGAAGCTCTGGGTGTCGTTGACAGCCTGATCGATACCGGTCCCCACAGCGTGCTCAGGGTGCTTCCTGAGGGCGGCGGTGAAGATCGCCTGATTCCCTTTGTGGCGGCTTACATTGATGATGTCAGCCTTGCTGAGCGGCGCATCCAGGTTGACTGGGGTCTGGACTATGAAACCTAGGTGTGATGTTTCAATAGGTTGCCCTCCCTCGGCTTGGCGAAGCCGGCCAGTTCGGCGAGCGGCCCCCCATGCGTTTTGATGTCCTGACCCTTTTCCCCGAGCTTTTCACAGCCCACTTCACGCACGGTGTGACCCGACGCGCGTTCGAGTCGCGCAAGGTCGATGTGCAACTATGGCAACTTCGCGACTTCGCTCTCGATGCCCATCGCCGAGTGGACGACCGACCCTACGGAGGTGGTCCCGGCATGGTGATGCTGGCCGAGCCGCTTGACCGCGCCATTCGGTCGGTGCGCGAAGATCGCTCAGCCATTGCCCCGGCTGAAGCGCAGCCAGTCCCGCTCATCCACTTCACACCCACGGGTCAGCCGCTCACGCAGGCGCTTGTGCAGACCCTGAGTGCGGGTCCCGGAGCCCTGTTGCTCTGCGGCCGCTACGAAGGCATCGATCAGCGGCTGCTGGATCGCCATGTTGATATCGAGCTAAGCCTCGGTGATTTTGTGCTCTCGGGGGGGGAAATCCCTGCCTTGGCCTTGCTGGACGCGGTCGCTCGTTTGCAAGAGGGGGTGCTGGGTGATGCCCAGTCTCACCAGCAAGACAGCTTCTCCGAGGGGCTGCTTGATTGTCCCCACTTCAGCCGCCCGGAAATCTGGCAGTCAAGCCAAGGGCCCATGCCGGTTCCCGAGGTTTTGCTATCTGGCAATCATGCCCATATCGCGCGTTGGCGCAGGGAGCGTTCACTCGAGATCACGGCCTGCCGTCGACCTGAGCTCATCGTGGCGGCCCGCGAAGCCGGCCAACTGACCACCAAAGATGAGCTTTTCCTTCGTGGCATCTGCGCCACTTGACGCTATAATGGAGGGCTTTTCGATCCTCTGCCAATTTCCATAATGCTGTTCCCAGACCTGTGTCAGCTGACATGCGTCGGGCCCGGCCTCGGCGCCCTCTAGGGGCCCCGATCATTCCTAACCCCTTTGGTACGATCACTGGAGAACCCCATGGACTTGATCCAAACCCTTGAGCAAGAAGAAATTGTTCGCCTGAATAAAACCATTCCGGTTTTCTGCCCCGGCGACACCGTGATTGTCAGCGTCAACGTGGTTGAAGGCACCCGCAAGCGCGTGCAGGCCTATGAAGGCGTTGTGATTGCCAAGCGCAACCGCGGCCTGAATTCCAGCTTCATCGTCCGCAAAATTTCCAGCGGCGAAGGCGTTGAGCGTACCTTCCAACTCTACAGCCCCCTGATTTCCAACATCGAAGTCAAGCGCAAGGGTGATGTTCGCCGCGCCAAGCTGTACTACCTCCGCAGCCGCTCTGGCAAGTCTGCCCGCATCAAGGAAAAGCTGGCCTGAGTGCAGGGTTCTCAGGCTCCTGCTAAACGGAGCCGCCCCTCAAAAAAGCCGCCTACATGGCGGCTTTTTTGCGTCAATGGGGTGTTGTTTCGCTCTGGCGTATCGCATGAATGATCGGCCAGGCCGCCAAACTGGCCACCAGATGCTTGAGGCTGTGCCCCGAGACCCAGCCTGTGAGGTTGAAGACGGTCTGATCGCCCATTTCCAGAACCTTGGCCGCCACGTAAATGAGCACGATGGCCAGCCATGAAATTTCCAGTCCGCCCGGGACCCTGGGCAGCACCAGCAGCCCGAGCAACAGCACCATGCCGCCGGCCTGGAAGACCACCCACGGCGTCATATTGCCAGTGGCCTCGCAAACCCACACAGCGCAAAACCCCAGGGCCAGCGAGGCCACACTCAGTGCCATGCCTGCACGGTCGCTGATCCGCGTGGCAGTTGCCAAACCCATCAGCCCAGCAAAGGCGAAGCTCATTCCATAACGGTCGATGGCTAAGCCTGCGTCGTTGGGTGCCAGGTGGTAGTACCCTGAGGCGAAAGCCGTGGTGATGAGGCCTACGAAAAACAAACTCGCTGTTTGCCGTTGTGCGCCATTCAAGTTGTGAGTCCGTCGAAGTATCAGCAAGCCCCACATGCCCCACAACGCGAAAGGTGTATTGGACAAAACATCCATGGCGCAGTGAATGTTCAGCAGGCTGCGTTGGTCCGCAAAGTCATGGTAATGGGGTGCCAGTGGAATGGCCGGCAGTAGCCAGGCTAAGCCCACCAAAATGGCCACCGTGTTGAGCAGAAGAATTTCTCTGGTGCGATAAGCAAGGTTCATCGGGGTCTCCGTACTGAAGGGTTGTACGCAGTGTGTCTTGAGGCCCCCAGCTTTGTCGCTACTTTTTGTATAAAGTGAGCCTTATCGGCCAAAAAGTATCACTGGAGAATACTCAAATGACAACGGCAGCAGATTTGGTGGCAGTGCTCAAAAAAGAACTCAAAGCAGCGCAAATCACCTATGCCGAATTGGCTCGGGCCTTGGGCATGGCCGAATCGAGTGTGAAGCGCATGCTGTCGAAGAGCGAAATGTCGCTTTCACGAATCGATGCGATCTGTCGGGTTCTCAAGCTTGACTTTGGCGAAGTGGCGCGACTGGTGGCAGATGCCCGCCCCATGCTGAGCGAGCTTACCGAGACTCAAGAGCGAGCGGTGGTGGCAGACAAAAAACTGATGCTGATGGCCATTTGTGTGCTGAGCCAGTGGACCTTCGAACAAATTTTAGATACCTACCAACTCAAAGAAACAGAGGGCATCAAGTACTTGGTTCAGCTGGACCGTATCGGCATCATTGAGCTGCGTCCTTTGAACCGATATCGCCTCAAGCTGGCCAAAACCTTTCGTTGGCGACCTCATGGGCCCGTGATGCATTTCTTTCGGGAACATGCCCTCAAAGACTACTTCTCAGGCGGATTCAATGGGCCAGACGAAGTCTTGATGCTGGTGCATGGTGCGGTTTCCCACGCCATGGCTCCGATGTTCATGGAGCGTTTGCAGCGGCTGGCTCAGGATTTTTCTCAGCAGCACATGGCAGATCAAAAACTCCCGGAAAAGAGCCGTGAGGGCTATACCCTGTTGCTGGCGATGCGTCGGTGGGAGTTCCAGGCCTTCACGGAGCTGCGTCGAAACTGAGCCCATTTGACGCATGCACAACAGACCGCGTTGGCCCATCGCTATAAACCCTGGGGAGAGCGCCGCAACCGATTGGAATGCAACAAACATTTCCCCAAAAGGTGAATGCCGCACGACAATACCCGATTGACCAGGACTTCTTTCTGAAGCGTAAGCCCACGATGCCAGACTTCTCATTGCCCGAGCACTTCGATTTGGGTGAGCACTTCGATCATCGCACCCTGACCCAGGCGATGTTGCTCGAGCCTCAAAAGGCGGTGCTCTCGCGTCACATTGAAGGCGAGGCTTTGCAAACCAGACTGCGTGCAGGCGGCAGTTTGGTTCACGAGCAAACGATCAGCTTCTATGTGGACCCCCGAACGGGCCTTCACTTGCGTGGCTTGTGTACCTGTGCAGCGGGGTTCAACTGCAAACACGTGGCTGCTGCGCTGATGGATTTCGAGGCACAAGCCCTGCGTGAGGCGCGCGCCCAGGCTGGCAAGCCAAAGGCTGCTTCAACGCCTCCTGGCAAAGAGCGCTCCACCTCGCCGGCGGTGGCCAGCGAGCGATCCCTAGCCCAACCCCAACCCCAACCCTCTTCTGCGTCACAGGCCTCCGCGGGTTCTGCCCCTCTCGCTTCGGTCATCCCCAAAGTGTTGGAATATTGGCTCGCCGACCTTGCTGCAGTCCCTGGTGAGCTCCTGTCGCCAGAGTCCGATCGACCGGGCCCCAACCGGCGGCTGATGTACGTATTGAGCGCCCAAGGTTTGAAGCTCAAGATGAGTTTTCATCTGGGCCATGTTCGCAAGGGAGGGCAGGTCAGCAGCCACCGCCCGCATTCGCCCTCACCGATCGACATGTTGCGTGGTCGGCCTGCTTATTTGTCTGACACAGATGATGCGATGTTGGCTGCCCTGCTCCCGTTCGTGATCGATCGGTGGGGGGGCAGTGCAGAGCTTCATGGGCCCACGGCTGCATCCACAGTGGCCCAACTCGTTCGAAGTGGGCAAGCTTGGTTTGCGACCACACCGGCCAGTGCCTCCGATACCCCAGCACCCTCATCCGGGCCAGTTCAGCGTGACCATTCTCTGGGTGATCCGATTCAGTGGTCCGATGAGGTGCTTGAGGTTCAGATCAGTTGGCACGTAGATGGGCAGGGGCTTTGGCGCACCCAATGGGAGGCCTATGCACCGTCAGATCAGGCTGATTCAGCAGATCAGCCACAAAGTGATTCGCTCCGCCCCATTGTTTTGCTGATGCTTCCACAGCCTCATGCATTTGATCCCACTACCGAGCAGTTGCACCCCGCCTCACTGAAGAAACTAGGCCTGCCTTTGCGCATGCTCGAGAGCCTGGCCAAGATGCCCCCCGTGGCCACCGAGGTTTTGCCTGAGCTGGTGCGGCGCCTGGAGAGTGTGAGCTTATCGCGCGGTGTGACCATCCCCTTGCCTCAGGAACATGCCCAGAAAGTGCAAGAGCTCGGCGACCTCGCATTGCAGCCGGTCCTGCGGCTCATCACGAGCCCGAACATGCCCTCCGAGATGTGGCTCGAAGGGCACCAACGCCCACCGCCAGCAGGCCAACCCGTTCGGCAGGCCGCATTGCAAGTGCTCTTCCGCTATCGTTTGCCGGCTGCGCCGCAAATGGCTGCACACGATGTGGATTTTCACTTTCCCGCAGGGGCATCGGATAGCGTTTTTATAGAGCGCCCTGGCCCTGTGGGGCGATCGTCGTCCCTGACCCGTTTTCGTCGTGATGCCGCCAAAGAAGTGGCGGTCATCGAGCGAATTTTTAACCAATTGCAGTTCAGGCCCTGGAGCCGTGTCGCAGGTTGGGCTCTTGAGCGAATGGCCGCACTTAAGGCGGGCTTGCTTCAATCAAGTCAACTGCCGCCAGCCTTGCAAGACGGCAAACTCATCGTGGTTCCGGTGAGCCGAGACCATTGGCCTCAGCTGCTCAGCGATGATCTTCCGGCGCTTCAAACCGAGGGTTGGGCCATCGAGAGAGATGCCGATTTCCCCTATGAAATGTTTGACGCCGATGACTTCGAAATCAGTCTCGGTGACGAGGCTGGCACCGGCCAGAGCTGGTTCCGAGTGGGTCTGAAAGTCACGGTTTCAGGGCAGCCTGTGGACCTGGTGCCTTTGCTCGTGGGCTTGGTTCAGGCGGGGTGGCTCACGGTAGAAGAAGCTCTGCGAGACCCCGAAGGTGAGGTCCTGATACCCTGGCCTTACGACGCTGAACCCGCGGCCGCTGGTGTGGGTGGTCGCTTGGCCGTGAAGCGTGAACGACTGTTGCGATTACCTGTGTCCCGGGTCGCGCCGTTGGTGGCTTGGTTGCGTGGAATTTTCATGCAGCATGGCGGCGCCCTTGAGGGCGAGTTGCCCCGCGTGTCACGCTATGAGTTGGGCGCATTGGAGAGCATCTCCTCAGGCCTGAGGGTGGCTGCATCCCCCTCAGTCACAGCCCTGTTGGAGCAACTGCGCGAAATGCGTGCCGGCCAAGGCCTGCCTAGGCTGGAGGTTTCTCCTCACGTGAATGCTCAGCTGCGCCCTTACCAACTGGACGGCGTCAGCTGGATGGACTTTCTCCGCAAGGCTCAGTTCGGTGGCATTTTGGCCGACGACATGGGCCTGGGAAAAACCCTGCAAACCTTGGCCCTTCTGCAAGGCGAGCTGGATGCCGGCCGGCTTGACCTGCCCAGCTTGGTCGTCGTTCCTACCAGCTTGCTTGGCAACTGGCAGGCCGAGGCCCAGCGATTCACACCTCAGTTGCGTTTGCTGGTCCTGCACGGAAAGCAGCGCGCTCACAAATTCACTGAGATTGCCAAGGCGCACATCGTCGTGACCAGTTATCCATTGGCTGTTCGAGATGCTGGCGTGCTGGCGGCTGTCCAATGGCATTACGTCATCCTTGATGAGGCACAGCGCATCAAGAACAGCCGAAGCCAGGCTGCGGTGGCGCTCAAGAGTTTGCAAGCCAGGCACCGTTTGTGCCTGTCAGGCACGCCCATCGAGAATCACCTGGGCGAGCTGTGGAGCCTGATGGACTTCGTTAGTCCTGGCCTGCTGGGCCAAGAGACTCAGTTCCGCGAATACTACCGTTCGCCCATTGAGAAGCGACAAGATACCGCCCAGGCCGGCAGCCTGGCCCGGCGCGTTCGCCCCTTCATTCTTCGCCGCACCAAGCACGAGGTGGCGCGTGAACTGCCCGAAAAAATAGAGAGCTTGTTGCGTGTCGAGCTGGACGGCACGCAGCGTGATCTTTACGAGACGGTGCGCGCCACCATGGACAAAAAGCTTCGCGAAGCCATTGCCCA
>CANHBY010000039.1 GCA_947458895.1 Burkholderiales bacterium
CACGTGGCGGCGCTTTGAGCAATTGGGGGCGTTGGCCAGCATAGGAAGGGGTGACTCTAATTAGTAAGAGATGCAGCAAGAACAATCGTTGGATTGTAACCATGCGGCCAACCCATCTTGACCGGTCCCTTAACCGCCCTCAGCCTTTCCCGAGCGCGACCCAGCGATGCGGCAGCAACTCAGCCAGGTGGCCGTTGGGCCAGGTGGGGAGTTTGGTGAGGATGTCTTTGAGGTACGCCCAGGCATCGTGGCCGTTGAGCTTGGCGGGCCAGCGACCCTCATAGGCCACAGCCCCCATTAATGCTCCCGCATCCAGCCCTTGGCCCTGCGCCCACGCCGTCATCGACAGCCCAGACTCGAGCCACCGATCCACCAGATCCAGCCTCTCTCGGATCTGCACCTCACCCAACCTATGCCCCAACGACCTCATGACTCGCTACTTTGTGAAAGAGCGTGACCTTCTCATTCAACAAGAGGTTTGGGAAGATGGGTTGGCCGCGCGCGACCGCAATATCCAGTACTCGCCGGCCAGAGCATAGGTGTTTAACAAGAAGGTATCTCGACAAATGCTCGGCAGCTAGGGCATCGCATCAGCAACAAATGCGATTCTTTCAGCCATGGGACCTCCGATTCGATTCTGGGCACACGATCGTATCCTCGCCAGACCGCTGTGCGAACAACATGGGTGGATAGGCCGGAAAGCAGCCAGCGCTGGCTGTCTGCCGCACTAGGGAGACCGATTTGTTGCGGATGGCATGGAAGGTCTGTGGCACGACCTTGTGCAGTGCTCCAGCGGTGATGGCACGCATATTCCAACCCCAATCCTCGTAGCCGATTTGGTTGGACAGATCGGTTTTGGGATAAGGACAGCTCAGCAGAAGGTCCCGCGGTGCAAAGCACAGCGATGTCCAAACGTTGAATAGCGCAAGCACCGACACATGGAAAGCCGGGTCCTCCATGTCAACGTGAGTGAAGACATGAGGGTTATGACCAAAGTAGACGTTGAAGTCGGGGTGCAATACCAGCTTGCGTGAGTCCTTGCTGGCCATGGTGAATGCATCCTTGAGCCAGCCAGTGCACCACAGGTCATCTCCGTCAAGGAACGCCACATACTTACCGCGCGCCTTCCGTACTGCCGCATTGCGGCTTTCCCCCAGATCGCCATGGTCGACCTCAATCACCGTTGCGGTGGGAACGAGAACGCCTGCGCTTCGGGCCACCTGAGACGTCAATCCATCGGGCCTGTCCAACATGACGATCATCTCGCAGCGTACACCCCCATGCTCTGCGAGTGCGATGGATTCGGCAGCGCAGCGCAATGAAGGAAGCAACACTAAGCCTTCGCGATGCCCATTCACTACGACAGAAATATCGCAAATATTCGCAGCGCTCATTCTGACAACGCCTGTTCGAAGGCTTCCAGTGAGCGCTCTTGGCGCAAGCGCTTAAACAGATGCTCGACTTTCTGTCTGACTGTCGCAGTGCCCGTCGCGACGTGTGCCAGCGCCGCAAGATACGGCTGCGGATCGTGGCGATCGGCGACTGGCCACCCTGTCTCGTCGTCCACAATCTCGCCCACCCCGCCGACCGT
The DNA here is from genome assembly GCA_947458895.1 of Burkholderiales bacterium. Lineage (GTDB taxonomy): Bacteria > Pseudomonadota > Gammaproteobacteria > Burkholderiales > Burkholderiaceae_C > CANHBY01. The sequence goes on from CANHBY010000039.1 coordinate 1,592, forward strand.
TGTCGCAACAATCGGCAGCCCACTCGCTGCGATGTTCAAGATAATCGTTGGCATTCCCTCGTAATGCGATGTGAACAAGAAAGCCATGTACTCGGTCAAGGGCAGTTCGTCCAATGAAGCGAAAGTGCCCCGCAGTCTGATGTTGGGCCGCTGAGCCGCAAGTTGCCTCAGCTGCGCTTCGATCTCTGGCAGCCCGCTTCCCCAAATATCGAAATCGAACGCAGTGCCTTCGTACGCGATCTTCATCAATAGTTCGGTATTCTTTTGAGCCGTGAAGCGCCCGGCCCAAAGTACACGGGGTCGTTTCGTATCGGACCTCGCACTGCGAGTCGTCGGAGTACCGAGCGATGGTTGAGGCAAGTAGTGCAGCTTGGCCCCCAGATCAGAGGGCAAACCGTACTGTGTTGTAAGTTCCTGGATAAAGTATCGGGTGTCGAAATAGACCCTGTGCAGATGGGGTAACGCTGCGCGAAAGTGCGTGTCACTGTAGCCTGCTGCCCGCCCGTCGGCGCTGTAGTCGCGGCAAAAGAGCAGTGCGTTCAGGCGAGTCATTCGCGACAGTGGCCGTCCAGTCTGGGCCATGGCTTCCCAGCAGGCGCGGCTGTTGACATTGAACACTGATTCGGGCCGCAAAGCCCAGATCAATCTCTCGACGAACATCTTCGTTTCGTTGAGAGATAGCGAGGTTTTGGTGTCCATCATGCGAACGAACCGTGTCCCATCAGGCAGCCAATCTGCAGCCGGCGCATCTGCATAGTCAGTCGCCACAATGACTACGCTGTCCATGCCAGAGCGGCGCTGCAGTGCTTTAACCACGTTAACTGCAGCCAGATCTGCTCCGCCGCGCACCAGCCACGGGACAAATACAAGATGCTTGGTGTTTGCGCCAAACTGAACCCACAGCTGGCGCCAGCGCTCTACGACCGCATTGCACGGCATGCTGAGGGTGAACGGAAGGGCGTCCAGACCATCAAATAGCCGGCTGTCTGACATCAAGTCCGGTTCGATCTGTGCAAGCGCGGGCAGTTCGCGGCGAATGACCGCTTTTGTGGAGGACTCAATAGGTTTTGCGCCCGCAAACTGTTGGGCCCGCCGAATTTTCTTGCGTGTAAGCGATGACCGAATGCCGTGTATTCCGCCCCATTTATTGATGAATCTTTTTAATGTGCCCATGATTTAAAAAATTGTGTTTTGTTTTGTTTTGTTGCGATTTTTATTGGTCGCCACTGCAAAGCCCCTGTCGTACCAGCATGGACTCTGGTTTTTTTGTGCAGTGCCGGGGAACATGGCTTTCGAAGGGTCTAATCAAAGGAGAAAAAATAAAAGACCGGCAACTCTTTGCCGGGGATGGCGCGCGCTGCAACCTCAGTTTGAAGCAAGCTGCAGCAAGGTGTGAGCAGCCCCCTAGTTTTGGCCTTAAGATCAAGCTTGAGATTTGATTAATTTCCGTGAGGCCTTGGAGGGAGCTCCCTGCGGGGAATGGAACCTGAGAGTGGTGTGCCGCCGGCTGCTAAGAGCTTCATCGATAACGTCGATTGCTTCCGGGGTGTTGACCGACACAAATCTGCGATCCTCAACAGGTACCAGCCGAACGGGCCTTTGGCATTCTCGCAGGTTCCACGGCTCTATGCCTTTTCGTGTGTAACGAAACAGCATAGTTTGGGCCGGAACCGGGCCTACTGCTAACGAGTCAGCCCTGCAAAATTCAATCCAACACTTCGCCACCTGAAAGCCAAGGCCGAGAAGGCAGGTGGCAGCTTGGCATCCATCGGGTTGGGTGGGTGGAATATCAGGCCAACGAGGGTTGAACTTGCCCGGTGGACTGCAGCCTAAGGTTGCGTTGATTGGGATGCCCTGAATCTGCCGTAGGGCGTGGGCAGCGGGCGCTGAGGTGCTTAATTGTAGGGGGCGGCGGGGGTGATATGGCTTTGCCAGACCGCCTGCGGATCCTCGTTCCAAGCCGCGCCCATTGACCCCGCTCAAAGCCCAGATCCTGGCCTTCGGTTCAGATGGACTACTTGATCTCAATCGCGAGGAAACCATGAAACGATTGTTGGGTAAGGTGGCCGTGGTTACTGGTGCATCGGTGGGGCTGGGGGCGGCCATTGCCACGCGCATGGCGGAGGAGGGGGCTGGGGTGGCGCTGCTGGACACTCAGGAAGATGCTGGGGCTGATCTGGTCAAGCAATTGACGCAGCGGGACCTTGTAGCGCGCTTTTGGCGGTGTGATGTGAGCCGCGAAGATGATGTTCGCGATGCCTTCTCATCTGCGGCTTCGCACTTTGGGCATCTTGATACGGTGGTCAACAATGCGGGGGTGTCAGGTGTTAACAAACCCACCCACGAGGTGACTGAGGCCGAGTGGGATTGGGTGCAATCGATCAACGTCAAGGGTGTCTTCTTTGGTACGAAGCATGCCATTGCCCACCTTAGAAAAGCGGGGGGTGGCAGCATCATCAATCTCTCGTCGATTTATGGCTTGGTGGGGGGGGCTGATGTGCCGCCGTATCACGCCTCGAAGGGTGCGGTGCGGTTGATGACCAAGACCGATGCCTTGCTCTATGCACCAGACAAGATTCGAGTGAACTCGATCCATCCCGGCTTCATCTGGACCCCCATGGTGGCTCGTCACCTGAGCGCACAAGGTAATCTGGAGGCAGCCCGCAAGGCCACCGATGACATGCACCCCTTGGGTCACATCGGAGAGCCTGATGATGTGGCCTGGGGGGCTGTTTATCTTGCTTCGAGTGAAGCCAAGTTTGTGACGGGGTCGGAGCTCGTGATTGATGGGGGTTATACGGCCCGTTGAGGTGAGATACGGTGTGAGGGCCGTGCTGTGGGTGTGGCTGATGGGTTGTGCCTGCACCAGCCAGGCCTTTGTTCCGGAAGCTGCCTGGATTGAGTCGCTCGAGCGCTTTGAGCGCGAGGTGGATGCACGGGTAGAGGTGCCTCAGGTCGAGCAGTCAAGGTACGCGGAGCTCTTGGCCAGGGAGCTTGGCGCATCGAGTGTGTGGTTGGATCAAACCCAGTTTGTGGTGTTGATTGATCGCAGTCCATCGGTTCAAATCGCCGTGGTTTTGTTGGGGCAGTCGCTGGGTTGGCGATGGCTCGGTGCGACGCGAACATCGACAGGCAGACCTGGCTCGTTCGAGCACTTCATCACCCCCGTGGGTGTGTTTGAGCACAACCTGGACAACCCTGATTTTCGCGCCGAAGGCACCTACAACAGCTTGCACATTCGAGGCTATGGCTTGCGTGGAATGCGCGTTTTTGATTTGGGTTGGGTGGCGGCCGAGAGAGGTTGGGGGCGGGGAGGTGTCAGCCTGATGCGGCTGCAAATGCACGCCACCGACCCGGATGTGTTGGAGCCTCGGTTGGGCCGTGCCGCCTCGAAGGGCTGTATTCGGATTCCGGCCAAGCTAAATATTTTCATTGACCGATATGGCCTCTTGGATGAAGCCTACTTCGAGGCGCTGGTGCAGGGCAAAAAAATGTGGGTATTGCGGGAGGATCGGGAGCCCACTCCTTGGCCAGGCCGGTATGTGGTGGTGGTGGATTCCCAGACTACTGAGCGGCCAGATTGGGCCGCATTGCCATCACCCCAACCCAGAAATATAGAGCCTCGTTAGCACAGGCCACGTTGAGAGGCGTGAGCTTGAGCTCGCGCAAAGCATTCTGGGCATGGGTTGTTTAGGCTGGTCGCATGAATCAAATGACGCGTGTCGAAACCGAACAGCCTCGCCCAGCGGTGCCCAGATCAACCGCCGGAACTCGTGAGCGGGGTGGCAGCCCTTGGTTGGGGCAGAGCCCAGGCCAATCGCCGGTTTATCAGCAGTTTCAGGACATGGACCATTGGCTCATGTCTTGGGTGGGCCGGTTCACCTGGGGCCAATCACCGATCACCTTGAGCGAAGCATTTGTAGATTGGTGGGCTCACCTGGCTGTATCACCTGCCAAGCAGTTGGAGATGGCCCAGAGAGCCTGGGAGGCCGGCTGGCATATGGCTTCGCCGACTGATCATGCGGTGGTTGACTGCGCGGGGTTGGAGCCGCTGTCGCAAGATAAGCGTTTTGTGGATCCGCAGTGGAACGCGCCGCCGTTTTCAATCTGGGTGAAGGCATTTTTGCTGACGCAGGGCTGGTGGCAGTGTGTGACCACGGGGGTTCCCGGCGTGAGCAAGCACCATGAGGAGATGGTGGATTTCGGCGCACGGCAGTGGTTGGATGTGGTGGCTCCCTCTAACTTCCCGTGGACCAATCCCGTTGTGCTTAATCGATGTGCTTCCGAGGGGGGGAGAAACCTCTGGAGAGGCTTTTTGCATGCGGCTGAGGACGCCTGGGTTGATGCGCTCAATCTGCCACCTGTGGGCACCGAGGGCTTTGAGGTGGGGCGCAATGTGGCTATCACGCCCGGAAAGGTGGTGTTCCGCAACCGCTTGATTGAGCTGATTCAGTACGAGCCCCAAACGCCCCAAACCCATGCCAACCCGGTGCTGGTGATTCCGGCTTGGATCATGAAGTATTACGTGCTGGACTTGTCGCCGGAGAACTCTTTCGTTAAGGCGTTGGTGGAGAAGGGGTTCACGGTGTTTGCCATCTCCTGGAGGAACCCTGATTCATCAGATCGTGATCTGGGTTGGCAGGACTACGACCAGCTTGGTGTGCGCAAAGCGCTGGAAGTGATCACGACGATCATGCCGCAGGCCCAGACACATGCTGTGGGCTATTGCATTGGCGGGACGCTGCTGGCCATGAGTGCGGCGGCGCTTGGGCGCGAGCGCTCGCCGGCGATCAAAACCATCACCTTGTTGGCAGCCCAAACTGATTTCACCGATCCTGGCGAGCTGTCATTGTTCATCGACGAAGGCCAGGTCAGGTTTCTGGAAAACCAAATGTGGCGTCAGGGCTATTTGGATGAGCGGCAGATGAAGGGCGCGTTTCAGATGCTGCGGTCCAAGGACATGGTGTGGTCTTATCGGCTGATGAACTACTTGCTGGGCGAGCGCCGGCCCATGAGCGATTTGATGGCCTGGAATGCCGACGGCACCCGGCTTCCCTTGCGCATGCATTCTGAATACCTGCGCAGCTTTTTTCTTCATAACGCGTTGTCGCATGGTGAGTTCACGCTCCACGGTGTTCCTGTGAATTTGGATGACATCCGTGTGCCGATTTTCAATGTGGGTGCTGTGCAAGACCACGTGGCACCTTGGCGCTCAGTGTTCAGGTTGCACCAGTTGACAGCAGCACCCCAAACCTTCGCGCTCACTGCGGGGGGGCACAACGTGGGCATTGTGAACCCGCCGGGGTTGTCTGCTAAATCGAGCTACCGAATCGCCTCATGGAAGGCTGGTGACCGGCAATTGACGCCCGAAGAGTGGCTGAGTTGTGCCGAACACCATGAGGGGTCTTGGTGGCCGGCATGGTTTGAGTGGTTGGCCAATCACTCCTCAGGCATACATAAACCCCCTTCGATGGGCGCACCTCGCGCTGGGTTTTCAGCGCTCTGCCCAGCTCCAGGGGGTTATGTTCATCAACGCTGAAAACTGCCTTAACCTGACTTAAGCGGGCTCTTTCACAGCATGTTCCTTGGCAGCATGCTCGCCAGTGGCGTGCTCCCGAGTAGTGTGCTCTCTGGTCGCGTGCTCCTTAGTGGCGTGCTCCTTCAGGGGGTGTTCCCTCAGCGCATGATTGGCCGCTTTTTTGCCCGAATCAACCCATTGCCTGGCCACCTTGGCCCAGACATTTTGGGCATTACCCAGCAGGCTGGTGCGAAACCTGGAGCTCTCGTCCAGGGCTTGGCGATAAGACTGCCCAGAGGCGCTCAGAACGCTGTTTTGAACCAAGTTGCTCGCCAGTTGGCTGGCCTGGGTTTGCTGTCTCTCCACCAGGTGAGACTGTGCTTCCCAGAGCCTGGATGAGAGCGATGTCCACCGCGAGGCCATTTGATTGAACTGCTTGCTCGAGAGTTGCGCTGGCAGCGCCATCAGGGCCTCGAAATTACGGGCTTCGCCGGCCTCCTGAAGAGACGAGGCCAAATTGTTACGCAAGTCTTCCAGGGCCTGAACTTGGATGAGTTGGCACTCCTCAATGAATTGCAGCGAACTCTCGGTGGTGTTCAGTGCAGACATCCAACCGGTTTTTGACAACTCGACCATTTGCTGCGTCACAACGGGTGTGTTGAACAACAGATGCTCGCGCTCGCTGTCTCTGCCTGCTTGACGCGCCTGATGTGCTTGACGCGCCTGATGCTCCTGATGATCCTGATGCTCTTGATCGGCGATGGATTCGGCGCTTGATTCGGCACTTGCACTGCGTGATTTTTGAACAGTTTTCATGAATTTCCTCCAGGAAAGTGAATGGACCCATTCGAGGCTAATTCCCGTGGCTTGATGCCAGTTGATCGTCGTCAATGTCTGCGCTTAGGCGCGGGAAAAGTCAGGGGTTTGACCATCCTCAACGAG
>CANHBY010000040.1 GCA_947458895.1 Burkholderiales bacterium
CCGGTTAATTTGTGCTGATGCTTGCTCTGAGTCGCCCTGGCTGCGCGAGATATCTCGCTCGATGCGCAGGACGTCGACTTCAGACACGGCGCCGGTGGCAAGCAAGGGCCGTGTTTTGGTGAGTTCTTGATGGCCAATGGACAGGCTGCGTTCAGCGCTGGCTTTGCGCGACTTCATCTCCGAGAGCTCTTGCTGGCGCTGCTGAAGTTGCTGCTGGTTGATGGCAAGCATCGTCATCAGTTCAGACTGGCGACTTTCGAAGAGTGCTTTTTCTCCTTCGGCGATGCGGCGCTCCTCGGGGTCTTGACTGATGGGTGGCGGCTGGAAACTGGTGCCTTCAGCCAAAGCGCTTAAACGGGCCTGGCGGGCCCGCAGGGCAAAGCCTTGCGCAGCGCTTTCGCGTACCCCAGAAGATGCGCGTGTTTCGTCGATTTTGAGCAGCAGCTGGCCGGCCTCTACCACCTCGCCTTCGCGGACCAGAATCGAGGACACTACGCCGCCGTCCAGGCTTTGCACAACCTGTAGCTGGCGTGAGGGGATGACCTTGCCGTCGCCCCGAGTCACTTCATCGACCTTGGCCAGGCTGGCCCAGACCAACAAAGCGAATACGACCACGACCGATGCGCGAACGATCAGTTGCGCGCGCTGGGTGCGCTGGCGCGACATGACCTCATCTGCCTGTGACTCAAAACGGCCATAGCCCATGGGGTCTGGGTTGCCGGAGCTGTGGGGCGTGTTCGGCGAGGATGTGTGGGGCGAGGTCATAAACGCGTGGCGTGGGCTGGGTTCATCCGGACTTGGAAATCCGGCCATGGGCCAGGGCGTCCATGATGGCATCACGCGGCCCGTCAGCCACGATCCTGCCGCTGTCGATCACGATCACTCGGTTAACCAGTGCCAGCATGGAGGTGCGGTGGGTGACGAGCACAACGGTTTTGTCCTGGGCAAAGTCTTGGATGCGATGGGTGAGTTGGGCCTCGGTTGAGAAATCCATGGCGCTGGTCGGCTCATCCAGCAGTAAAACGGGCGAGTTTTGCAGCAGCGCGCGAGCCAGGCCCACGCTCTGTCTTTGACCGCCCGAGAGGGATTCTCCGCGCTCACCCACCAGCAGGTCGAGGCCGCGCGGGTGGCGCTTAACGAAATCTCCCAGGCCCGCAAGCTCCACCGCTTGCATGACGGCCGTATCGTCGGCGTAGGGCATGCTCAGTGTGATGTTTTCACGCAGCGTTCCGTAGAGCAGGGTCACGTCTTGCGAAACGTAGGCGACGTTGCGCCGCAGGTCGGCAGGATCAAGTTGGCGCAGGTCAATGCCGTCGATCAACACAGCGCCCTCAGTGGGTTGGTACAGGCCCATGATCAGGCGCTGAATGGTGGACTTGCCCGAGCCAACACGGCCAATGAGGGCCACCTTCTCACCTGCTTGGAGCTTGAAGCTCAGACCCTCGAGCGCGCTGTCTTGGCGCTGTGGGTAGTTGAACTTCAGCTGCCGAAATTCGATGTCACCCGTTAACTGAGGCCGGTGGATGAAGTTCTCCCCGGAGGGGCGCTCAACGGGCTTGCTCATGATTTTGTCGAGCGACTCCAGGGCGGTTCGCGCGCCTTGGTATTGCATCAACAAGCCCACCAATTGAGCGGCTGGCGCTAAGGCTCTGGACGACAGCATGCTGCTGGCGATCAAGGCGCCCATGGTCAGCTCGCGCTGGCCAATCAACTCAACGCCGATGAGCACACCCACCACCGTCACCAGTTGGCTGATGAATTGGGTGAGGTATTGAGCGCTGGCCGACAGGCCTCGCATCTTGACCTGGGTGCCTGCCAAGTACACATTGGCACGCTCCCATTTCGCTTGAATCGTGCTCTGTGCGCCTTGGCTCTTGAGGGTCTCGATGGCGCTCAGGCTCTCGATCAGGGTGGCGTTGCGCAGTGCGCTGGCTTGCTGGGTTTCTCTCGACAATGTGTGCAACCGATGCTGCAACAACCAGCCCCCACTCAGCACCAGTCCAAAAGCCACGATCACCGGAATCAGCAGCCAAGGCGAGATCCAAGCCACAACCAGGCCAAAAAGCACGGCAAAGGGCAAATCAACGAGCGCCGTCACGGTGCTCGATGCGATGAAGTCGCGCACTTGCTCGAAGCCGCGCAGCGTGGAGGCGAAGGAACCTACCGACTCAGGCCGGTGCTCCAGCCGGATGCCCAGCACCTTTTCCATCAATGTGGCCGAGATCTCAACATCGATGCGGGCACTGGCCTCGTCCACAAAGCGGCCGCGCAGCAAGCGCATGAACAAATCGGCACACAGCACCAGCACCACGCCGGCTGAGAGCGCCCAGAGAGTCTCGGTGGCACGGTTGGGCACCACCCTGTCATAGACATTCATGGTGAACAGCGGCAGCGCCATCGCGAACAGGTTGATCAGCAGTGCGGCCCACAACACATCACGGTAAACCAAACGCTGCTTGAACACGCTGGCCCAGAACCAATGCCCACGGCGCGTGGTGGAATCCTCAGGGGCCCGGGCATCAAAGCGGAAGTGCGGCCGCACGAAAAGCACCACGCCGCTGTAGCGGGCCTCCAGTTCGGCGCGGGGCCAATGCACGCTGCCCTGGCCAGACTCGGGCAACAACACGCGCGCTTGGCCGGTGGCGGTGTCCCAGCCCAGCAATACGCAAGCCTGACCCTCATCCAGCATGACGATCACAGGCAAAGTGTGCGCGTCAATCTGGCTCAGCGGCAACTTCTGGAGCTTGGTGGTCAGCCCCAGACGGGCCGCGGCCCGCTCGGCCAATTGAAGCGTCAAACCCGCGGTGGAAATGGGCAAGCCAGCGCAAAGCGCAGCCCGAGAGGCCGCCACTCCATGCAGTTTGCAGACCTCGATCAGACAGTCGAGCAGTGGGTCAGGGCGCAGCAGATCTTCGCGCAGGAGGGGCAAAGAACGGCCGGTTGGCTCGGCAGGGTTCGCGCCGGCGCGGTCCGAATGGGCAGTGGCGGGTTTCATGGCGAGTCAGTGAATCCTGAAGCGATGTCAGCACAACGGACTGGGAAGTGGGAGCTTTGACGGTCCAGAAAAAAGCAACGCAGCGTGGTGCGAACGGTCTCAAAAGCTAGCTTGTCCCAGGGAATGTCTTGCTCATCGAAGAGCTTGGCTTCGATGGTTTCGGGGCCGGGGTCAAGATGTGGCCCTAGCATGCGTGCACGGTAGTAAAGATGAACTTGGCCCACATGCACCACATTGAGCACAGTGTAGAGGCCCTGCAATTCGATCTGCGCGCCGGCTTCTTCAGTCGTTTCTCTGAGCGCGCCTTGCTCGGTCGTTTCACCCAATTCAAGAAAACCACCCGGCAGCGTCCACAGGCCAAACCGGGGCTCAATGTTGCGTCGACACAGCAAAACTTGCGACATCCACACTGGCAGGGTGCCCACCACCGCGAGTGGGTTTTCGTAATGGACGGTGCCGCAAGCAGGGCAACTGGCCCGTTCGCGGTTGTCGTCTTGGGGCACGAAGTAACGCACATGCGTGCCGCAACTTCGGCAGAACTGAATTCGGCGATGAGAGAGCATGGCTGGTGAGTGTAGCGGGGCGTGCTGCGTCCAGGTGCGGGGTGTGTCGAAAGCGTGCCGTGGCATCATGACCCCAATACTGCCTACTCTGTGATGGGTTTTGCATTTTGATTCTTCAAACCATGAGCCTAAAACCTGACGCCACTCGCCCCGCGGACCCTGGCGGCTGGGCGCCTGATTGGCAAACCGTTGGCGTGGGCGCATGGATGTCTCACCGGCTCGGCGGCTGCAGTGCAGCCCCGTTTGATACCTTGAATCTGGGGTCTGCCGTTGGCGATGACCCCGCGGCTGTGCAGTCCAATCGGCAGATTTTCCAATCGGCCTTGGGAGGGGCTGTGCCGGTGTTCCTGAAGCAGGTTCATGGCGTCACAGTCGTTCGTCTGACGGCCAACGATCTGGCCAAGGCCATTGGCTTGATGGCCAGCCATGAGGCCGATGCCGCCGTGACCACTGAGCCAGGCATCGCCTGCACCGTGCAGGTGGCCGATTGCCTGCCGGTGTTGTTTGCGGCGCCACAGGGCAGGGCGGTGGGGGCTGCCCACGCCGGTTGGCGCGGTTTGGCTGCAGGCGTACTCGAAGCAACCCTCCAAGAAATTTGTGCCTTAGCTTCTTGCGAGCCTTCGCAGGTTCAGGCTTGGCTGGGTCCTTGCATCGGCCCGCGCCACTTTGAGGTCGGTCAAGACGTGCGAGAGGCCTTCTCTGCGGCCCCGAGCCAAGCGTTTCGCCCGCAGCCTCAAACCGGCAAATATCTGGCGAATCTACCGGGCTTAGCTCGTTGGCGTCTTGGCTTGGCAGGTATCCCCGCCCAACAAATTGGCGCAGATGATGGGTGCACCTTCAGTGATCCTTCAAGGTTCTTTTCCTTCCGAAGAGACCACCTCACCGGCCGCATGGCCGCTGCCATCTGGCGCCTCACCTGAGGCCTCGCCCCCGCTGAGCTTGCTTTGCTCGGCTGCGCGGCGCCGCGCTCTGCGTGCCGGTGTGCTCCAAAGGTAGATCACGATCGCCAGCGGCAAAAGCCCATACAACAATAAGGTGAAAAACGCGCCCAAGAGGGTGCCTTGCGAACTCGTGGCCTCCGAGATCGACATCATCAACACGACATAAACCCAGCCAATGATCAGCAAATACATACCGTAATCTGAGAAAGAATCCTATAATTTGAAAAATTAACAGGCCTTTGTGACCATTTTCACGGTGCACTGGCCCCCAAGGAGACACGTGAACGCCACCATCGACACCCACGCAGCCTCGGCTGAGAAGTCTGCCTCGATTCCCTTCGGGCGCCCCCCCGCAGCCGACATTCTGGAGTCCAGCTGGAAAGAAGCCTTCAAGTCGGTCTCATCGCTGAGCCTACCAGCGTCGGTCTTGAGTGAGCTTCAGTCGCAGTATGTGGCGCAGGCCACTGCCCTGTGGAACGAAACCCTGCAGAGGATGCAACCTTCCGAGGTGCCTGTCCAAGAGGCCAGCGTATCACCTCCGCCAGCCATTCCCGATCGCCGTTTTGCCGCCAAAGATTGGGCCGAAAACCCCATGTCGGCTTTTGTGGCCCAGCTTTATTTGCTCAATGCGCGCACGCTGGTGGCCTTGGCTGATCAACTGCAGGGCGACGAAAAAGCTTGCCAGCGCGTTCGGTTCGCGGTGCAACAGTGGGTCGATGCTTCTGCGCCGAGCAACTACCTGGCGCTCAACCCTGAAGCGCTGCGCTTGGCAGTGGAAACCAAGGGCGAGAGCCTGGCGCAGGGCATGCGCCAACTGATGCGTGACTTGCGCCAGGGCCATGTCTCGCAGACCGACGAGAGCCAATTCGAGGTGGGCCGCAATGTGGCGACCAGTGAAGGTGCGGTGGTCTTTGAGAATGCGATCTTCCAGCTCATTGAATACAAGCCGCTCACGGCCAAGGTGTATGAGCGCCCCCTGTTGTTCGTGCCGCCCTGTATCAACAAGTACTACATCCTTGATCTGCAGCCCGAAAACTCGCTGATTCGCTACGCCGTCGAGCAAGGCCACCGGGTGTTCGTCATCAGCTGGCGAAATGCCAATGAAAGTTTGGCCCGTGCCACCTGGGACGACTACGTCGAGCATGCCGTGATGCGCGCCATCTCCGTCGTGAGTGAGGTGAGTCGGCAGCCCGCCATCAATGCCCTGGGCTTTTGCGTCGGGGGCACCCTGCTCTCCACGGCTTTGGCGGTGCACGCTGCGCGTGGTGAACAGCCCGTGGCCAATGTCACGCTGCTGACAACCTTCCTCGATTTCAGTGAAACCGGTGTGCTCGATGTGTTCGTCGATGAAGCCACTGTGTCTGTGCGTGAAGCCACCATTGGCCACCGCAACCCCTTGGGTGGGTTGCTCAAGGGGCAAGAACTGGCCTCCACTTTCAGCGCTCTGCGCCCCAATGACCTGGTGTGGAACTATGTGGTGGGTAACTACCTCAAGGGCCAAACCCCACCGCCTTTCGATTTGCTCTACTGGAATAACGACAGCACCAACCTGCCAGGGCCCATGTACTGCTGGTATCTGCGCAACACCTATCTCGAAAACAACCTGGTGCATCCCAGCAAGCTTCGTGTGTGCGGCGAGCCGATTGATTTGCGCCTCATTGAATCCGATGCCTACATTTACGCTTCGCGTGAAGACCACATCGTTCCCTGGGAAAGTGCTTATCGCACAGTGAATCTGTTGCCTGGCAAGAAGCGTTTTGTGCTGGGGGCTTCGGGCCACATTGCCGGCGTGATCAATCCTCCAGCCAAGAAAAAACGCAGCCATTGGGTTGGCCGCACCAATGCCTTGCCCGCCAAGGCTGGGCAGTGGATGGAAAAATCAGTAGAACACGCAGGCAGTTGGTGGACCGACTGGGCACAATGGCTGGTTGGTCGCTCGGGCCGCCTGGTGGCTGCGCCCAAGACCTTCGGTAATAAGCAGTACCCAGCGATCGAGCCCGCACCGGGCCGTTATGTCAAAGAGAAATCCTGAAGCATTCAGAGATCTCTCATTCACAAATAAACAATGGAGACAAGCATGTCCGATATCGTGATCGTTGCCGCAGCCCGCACTGCCGTGGGTAAATTTGGCGGCACCCTGTCCAAGACCCCCGCAGCTGACCTCGGCGCGGCCGTGATTGCTGATTTGCTCAAGCGAACCAAGCTCACCGGCGACCAAATCAGCGAAGCCATTTTGGGTCAAGTGCTGACGGCCGGTGTCGGTCAAAACCCGGCACGTCAGGCGGTTCTGAAAGCCGGGTTGCCCCATAGCGTCTCAGCCCTGACCATCAACAAGGTCTGCGGTTCTGGGCTCAAGGCTGTGATGCTGGCCGCTCAGTCTCTGCGTGATGGCGACTCAGAAATCGTGATCGCCGGCGGCCAGGAAAACATGAGCCTGTCCCCCCACGTTCTGGCAGGCTCGCGTGAGGGTCAGCGCATGGGCGACTGGAAAATGATCGACAGCATGATCGTTGACGGCCTGTGGGACGTCTACAACCAGTACCACATGGGCATCACCGCTGAAAATGTGGCCAAGAAATATGCCGTGAGCCGTGAAGACCAAGATGCTCTGGCATTGTCCTCGCAGCAAAAGGCGGCTGCCGCTCAAGACGCTGGCAAGTTCAAGGATGAAATCGTTCCTTTTAGCATTCCCCAGCGCAAGGGTGACCCCATCGTTTTTGACTCCGATGAATTCCTCAACCGCAAGACCGATGCGCAAGCTCTTGCTGGCTTGCGCCCTGCCTTCGACAAGGCTGGCAGCGTGACCGCAGGCAATGCCTCGGGCCTGAACGACGGTGCTGCCGCTGTGATGGTCATGACCGCCAAGAAGGCCGAGCAATTGGGCCTCAAGCCTCTGGCTCGCATTGCCAGCTACGCTTCTGCCGGCCTGGACCCCGCCTACATGGGCATGGGCCCTGTGCCTGCAGCTCGCAAGGCCCTCGAGCGCGCCGGTTGGAAAGCCACCGATCTGGACCTGCTCGAAATCAATGAAGCCTTCGCCGCCCAAGCCTGCGCTGTCCACAAGGAAATGGGCTGGGACACCTCGAAGGTCAACGTCAATGGCGGCGCGATCGCCATCGGCCACCCGATCGGCGCGTCTGGCTGCCGGATTCTTGTCACGCTGCTGCATGAAATGCAACGTCGTGATGCGAAGAAGGGCATTGCGTCCCTGTGCATTGGTGGCGGTATGGGCGTTGCCCTGACTGTTGAGCGTTGAGCTTGACGTTTCCGGGCTGAGCGGCGCTCAACCCGGATTCATCCACACCCCTAAAAATCAACATTTGGAGATGAACATGAGTCAAAAAATTGCCTACGTCACCGGCGGTATGGGCGGCATTGGAACCTCTATGTGCCAACGCTTGCACCGCGACGGCTACAAAGTGATTGCGGGTTGCGGGCCAAGCCGCGACTTTCAAAAGTGGCTCGACGAGCAAAAGGCGCTCGGCTTCAACTTTTACGCCTCAGTGGGCAATGTGGGCGACTGGGATTCCACCGTGGCTGCGTTCGAGA
>CANHBY010000041.1 GCA_947458895.1 Burkholderiales bacterium
CTGAAGACGAGGTGCAAAACTGGCCCAGCATGTCCCCGACCGAGAAGCGGGGAACATGGCGGCGCATTTCCTTCCAGGGCACTTCTTGGCGGTTTAATCGCTACGCCGAACGGGCGCGTGAGGCGAAGTAGCCGGCACCGTACTCCGCCTATTCGGGGATGATGCCAAGGAGGCCCCGAACGGCCCACCGCCCTCAGCGTGCAGGCTGTGAGGCAGGTGCACTCACAGCAGGTGCTGGTGGAACTGGTGGTACGCTGAAGCGCTTTTGCCACCGGTCCATGCGCTGCTTCATTTGGCTGACCATTTGGCTGCGCTGCTCTGGGGTCAACACTTTGGCCATGGCAATGAAGGCTGCGGTCATGTGCCTGGACAGTGCCTCGTGTTGCTTGAGCATCTCCTGGCGGTTTTGCTCGATGGCAGCTTCGTCAATGGTGGGGGCAGAGAGCAGCTCAATCGCCTTGTGCATCAACGCTCGGTGGCCCTCATGAACCGATTTCAAATCATTGAACATGTTGTGCTCAATTTGCTTGACTTGCTCACGTTGGGCGGCCGTTAGTTTCATATCATGGAAAAGGCCGGACATGGGATGGGCGCCCCACGACTCACCTTTGCCTCGAGGGGCTGCGTGATAAAACTGCTCTGGCTGAGCCAAAGCCGGCGCAGCGAAGGCCAGGGTCAAGCCAGCCAGCAAGGCAGCCCACAAAGCTCTTGCGTATCGGTGATGGAGTTGCATGGCAGTACCTTTCATGGAGTGCATTGAAAACGCCCCCCAAAATCACCGTGGGCAGCACATGGGTGGACGACAAGTGCGAAGTTTGGGTCGTAACTCTTGGCAACACTTGAGTCGTCTCAAAGGCAAAGCTCAACGACATTGAGCGAACGCAGCGGGAAGCAAAGCACGGCAAGTCATCCTCGCACCCACAACTTTTCAGGGAGGTTGCATGGGCGCTGAGATCGATATCGTTTTGGACAACTCCTTAGGCAGTAATCCGGCCGAACAAAGTGTCGGGGTCTGCTCTACCCGATGGGTTTGGGGTAACTGGTGGGCTGGTTCAGCCGGGCGGCAAAACCGCAGCAGCGCAGCAGAGCTTTCAGCCGTTCCCAAGTTTGAAGATACCGAGGCAACCTGGCGCATGTTGTGAGGCGAGGGGCCTCAGCGCGCTTCACCTTGAAGTGCTTCAGGCAAGGGCCACTCCAGCAACTCAGCCGCACGTGCCACAACCCAACAAGACTCGGGCTCGCTCACGGTGTCGGGCGAGGCCAGCAAGCCAGCATGGCAGCGCAGAAGAACCTGGTCTTGAGGAATATCTTCCTTGAACTCCAGGGTTTGGCAAAAAATACTCACCTGTTGAGCCAAGTCTTCGCAAGCCTCATAGCGGGTCTCGATGGTGGCCTGGCTCTCGAATGGCCGCCCATGACGGCAATAAATTGCCATGAACGCGGGAGGCACTTCAATTTGATTGAATTCGTACATGGCTTCGGGAGGGCGTCAAAAAACCGGTGGGGCTGATGTGCCGCCACTGCGCATTGGAACACCATCCCTGACAGCTCAAATCGCGTTGGCTGCTAGTGACGTGTCGGGGCTGAAATGTCGTTTGATCGCGCCGCCATCAAGCCCGCTGGAGTCATAGCTTGAGCTATGACGACGAGAAGCAACGACGCCATCGGGGTTGAGGGCAAGCGAGCAAGCGGCATTTCAGCCCTGACACGTCACTAGGGCCTGCCGCACGCCCTTGATGGGTTTCACAAATGGCAAGGCCTCGTCGGCCATCACTTGCTCCTCATCTGTTGGCAGCACCAGCGTGGTCACAGCGCTGCGAAGTTTGCTGATGCAGGTATTGTTGCGGTCATTGAATGCAGCATCCAACTTCAGACCCATCCAGGTCAGGTGCTGGCACACGGCGGCCCGGATCTCAGGCTGATGCTCACCAATGCCTGCCGTGAACACCAAGGCGTTCAGCCCACCCAGTGTGGCAGCCAAACGGGCAACCTCACCGGCAATGCGCAGGGTGAACAGATCAAGGGCTTCTCGAGCCTCGGGTTTGGGGCTGGCCAGCAAATCTCGGCTGTCTGCACTCAGGCCTGAGACACCTAACAAGCCTGATTTCTCATAGAGCAACTGCGTGACTTCACCGAGGCTCATGCCCTGAGCACCCAACAAATGCAACAGCACGCCAGCATCCAGAGCGCCACATCGAGTGGCCATGGGAACACCGTCGAGTGTGGAAAAACCCATGCTGGTGTCTCGGCTCAAGCCAGACTCCATCGCACACAAACTGGCGCCGCTCCCGAGGTGAGCGACCACCACCTTCCCATCTGCCAGGTGAGGATGGCTGCGCGCCAATTGGCCGGCGATGCTGCGGTAAGACAGACCGTGGAACCCATAGCGCTTGATGCCTGCATCAAAATAACGACGAGGCAGCGCAAAGCGGCGCACCAGCGTCGCCTGCGTGATGTGAAATGCCGTGTCGAACGCTGCCAACTGGCGCAAACTGGGCCGCAGATGGCGTAGCGCGTGAATCAGTTGAAGACTCTTGGGCTGGTGCAGCGGCGCAAAAGGAATCAACAAAGCCATCGCCGCAAGTGAAGACTCGTCGATCAGCGCTGTGGCTGTAAAGTGGTCACCGCCATGCACCACACGATGCACCACGACACTCTGGCTCCCAATGCGCACGTGCTCACCCAGGAGCCTCAAGATGTCATCGACAAACGGCTGCCAGTTGTCTGATTCGGCGGGAGAGACAGGCATCCGAAGTTGATCGCCCCCGATCTTGATCGTCATTTCCAAGGGCAGCTGTCGCAGTTCGATGAGGCCACGCCCCAGCCTCAGGGCCTTGCCATCCTCTACCCTGAACAACCCGATTTTGAGACTTGATGAACCGCGGTTGAAAGTGAGCACATGCGCCTCAGGGCGACGTGATGAATCGTGATTTTTCATCCGCTATGCGCCTCCGAAATGGTTCTCTCAGCGATCAGCTTGGCCAGAGCCACCGAGGCCAGCCGAACCCGAACACTGTCTGCACGGCTGGTGAGAATGATGGGCAAGCGAGCACCGAGCACCACGCCAGCCGCATCGGCGCCCGCCAGGTACATCAGCTGCTTGGCCAACATGTTGCCTGCCTCCAAATCAGGTACCAGCAAGATGTCGGCCTGGCCAGCCACAGGCGATGTGATGCCTTTGACATCAGCTGCTGCCAAACTGATCGCGTTGTCAAAAGCCATGGGGCCATCCACCAACGCGCCGGTAATCTGACCGCGAGCCGCCATGACGGTGAGGGCTGCGGCATCCAGTGTGGTGGGCATGCGCGCATTGACCGTTTCCACCGCCGCCAACACAGCCACTCGGGGCTCTTGCATGCCCAGCAGGTGGAGTAAATCGATCGCGTTTTGGCAAATGTCGCGTTTCTCGTCCAGCGTGGGCGCGATGTTGACTGCGGCGTCGGTCACGATCAAGGGCTTGGGATAGCTGGGCACATCCATGGCATAGACATGGCTGATGCGGCGCGCCGTGCGAAGCTGCGGCGAAGCCACCACCGCTGCCAGCAACTCATCGGTGTGCAAACTGCCTTTCATGAGTGCGCGAACCTTGCCTGCCACACCCCATTCCACGGCGCGCTGTGCCGCCGCGTGGCTGTGTTCCACCGCCTCGATCTCGATGCCCTCAAGGCTCAGCTGAGCCTGCTCGGCGGCAGCGCGAATTTTGTGTTCGGGGCCAATCAAAACAGGATCAAGAAGCCCCTCTGAGCGCGCCTCCATGACCGCGATGATGACGTCCGCAGAGCAGGGATGAACGACGGCGGTTCGCAACGCAGGCTTTTCGCGTGCTTCGGTGATGAAGGCATCGTAGCGGTCATGCCGGTAAACCGACACCTCGGGCCTGGTTTTGACAGGCCACTGAATCGACTGGGTGGGTGCCATGACGGTGGCTGTGCCCAACAGCACGGTTTCGCCTCTCTGGTTGCTGCAGCGTGTATCCAGAAACACGATGCGCTTATCGGCCCGCTTCTCTTTCACGGTCACCGTGGCCGTGATCGTGTCACCGGGCACCACAGGATGGCGAAACTGCAGGTCTTGGCCCAGGTAAATGGTGCCGGGACCGGGCAACTTCATGCCCAGCACAGCCGAGATCAACGCGGCCGTCCACATGCCGTGAACCACCACATGCCCAAACACACCGGTGGAGGCAAATGCAGGATCGACATGGGCCGGATTGAAATCGCCCGAGACCGCCGCAAAAAGATCAATGTCGTTCTGGCCAGCCAAGCGCACCAGCGATGCTGACTCACCGATCACCAACTCATCAAAGATTCGATTCTTGAGCAAAACACCATCCATCCGTGACCCCAAACCAAACTCAGACTCATGATGTTGCACGGACTAACTCACAGGGGCTTTGACGCATCGCAAATTAGCGGCCAAGCGCCCTGGCGACAATGCATTGGAGATCGACACGAATGGCCGAGTCGCCCCAGAGAGGTTGGATATGTCAACGAGCTTTCACGCTGTGCTTTGGATCGATCATCAAACCGCGCGGATTTTGCAGTTTGATGTGGAGCATGTTCAGGTCGATACCGTTCGCACCCACCACCATCCCCACCACACCCACTCTGATGGCAAGCAAGGCAACCAAGACTCGCAAACTTTTTACAGAGAGGTTTGCGACAGCCTGGAAGGTATTGGCGAGGTGCTGGTGGTTGGCCCCCAAACGGGCATTTCAGACTTCAAAAATTTCGCCGACAGGCATCGCCCTCAAGTCGCAGAGCATTTGGTGGCCTTTGAGCGCATGGCTGCGGCCAGTGAGGGGCAACTGATTGCGAAGGCAAGAGAGTTTTTTGTTCGCTATGACCAAATGGCGGGCGTGACTTTGCCGCGAGCCTGAGGCGGGGTGCGGCGACCGACCCCAGCCCACTCAGGCACGCGCTCCAAACGGGCCGCCGATCAATTGACCATCAGGCCTCGATAATCTTTAAGCCACTGATCCAGCGGGCGGATCATGGCCTCCAGATCAGACCACGCAATTGTGTGCCGATCATGGAGAAGCAAAAAAACCTGGGCTGAGCGAGAAAAATTTACCCCACATCAAAGCACGGCTGCAAAAAAAATTTAGCAAGACCTGACCCCCAGATCATCGACAAATTACCGCTGCCCGATCTTCACATCTCCGAACAAATGGGTGTGACCTCGCGGTTGTGAGCGCCAGTACTGCCGCGGCACCTCGACCTGAGCCCCGAGCTCCGCGGCCGCGTGCCATGGCCAACGGGGGTCGAAAAGCATACCTCGCGCGAGGGCCACCATGTCGGCCTGCCCCTGCTGAACAATGGCCTCAGCCTGTGCGGGCTCCGTGATTAAACCCACCGCAATCGTTGGCAAGCCCGTCGCTGCCCGAATGCGCTCAGCCAAGGGCACCTGGTAATTCGGCCCCAGTGGAATTTTTTGGAGCGGCGAGACTCCGCCACTGGAGACATGGATAAAGTCACAGCCCCTTTGAGCAAGGGCCTGGCCGAGCGCCACACTTTGCTCCAGGTCCCAACCGCCCTCTACCCAATCGGTGGCCGAGATCCGAACCCCCACCGCCATGGCACGAGGCACTGCATCCCGAACAGCCTCGAAAACCTTCAAGGGAAAGCGCATGCGATTCTCGAGCGCACCGCCCCAATCGTCCTGGCGCTGGTTAGACAGGGGCGACAAAAACTCATGGAGTAAATACCCGTGCGCCATGTGAATCTCAATGGCGTCTAATCCCAAGCGATGAGCGCGCTGAGCGGCCGAAGCGAACGCCTGTGTCAGCCTCGCCAAATCGACTTCATCCAACGCTGCTGGCGGCGGCTCCTTCGGGTTATGAGGAACCGCCGAGGGAGCCACTGTTTGCCACCCCCCTTGGCCCTTGGGAATGAGCTGGCCACCGTCCCAGGGCGCCTGGCTCGAAGCCTTGCGCCCCGCATGAGCCAATTGAATGGCCAAAGGCATTGCGGCGTACCGGCGCACCGATGCCAACACCTTGTGCAAAGCCTCCTCGGTGGCATCCGACCACAGGCCCAAATCAGCCGGCGATATGCGCCCTTCAGGCTCCACGGCCGTAGCTTCGATGATGAGCAAGCCGGCACCGGAGAGGGCCAAGTGCCCCAAGTGAATCAAATGCCAATCGGTAGCCTCGCCCTCATGGGCTGAGTATTGGCACATGGGCGCAATCACGATTCGGTTCGGCAAGCGAACCGGGCCAATCGAGAACGGGGAGAAGAGTGCGCTCATCTGGCAGAACCTTTGGAAGTTGGTGAAACCACCCGAGCAGCGGGACCCGAAGAAAACTCGCTCCAAGACCTTGACGCGCAGCGAGTGCGGCACGCTTGAACCAGTCTTGCAGACCCCATTCAACCACATCGCTTGTGTCATTCACCGCACCTAAAAGGCCGCTCCAGGCTCAGCAAATTCTCAGCTTTCTCCGCGGCACGAAGGCGCCGTCAATCAAGCGGCTGAAATGGCTGAATCAAGGTGAATCAGAGGGGCCAGCATGACACAAATCGCTCGGATGGGCATCACACCAAGGCCCGAGCGAAAAGGTCAGCGATTGATCTCAGCAGAGGTGGCTGGAAGGCTTGGATACCCGGTGTTCAGGGGTGGGGCATTGGAGATGTCGATGGGTTCGGGCTGAGCCTGGGGCTTTTCATCAAAACCCAGCCGCGTCACATAGTCGCCCGCGGCACGTTCGGCGTAGAACCACTCCCCCTCAACCTGTGTCACGTCCTTGGGCGGCTCCAGCGTCTGCTCGGCCACTTTTTGGAGGCTCCTCTTCATATAGTCGATCCAGACCGGAAGGGCCAGGCGGCCGCCGGACTCGCTCTGGCCCAAACTGCGGGGCGAGTCGTAGCCTATCCACACGACAGCCACCAAGCTCGGCTGAAAGCCGGCAAACCAGGCGTCTACGGCCTCGTTGGTTGTGCCTGTTTTGCCAAAGATGTCAGTGCGACTGAGTTGGGCTTGGGCAGCGGCTGCTGTGCCAGAGCGTGTCACTTCCTGCAAAAGCGTGTTGGTGATGAACGCATTTCGGGCCGGAATAGCCCTCATAGTTTCAGCAAACTTAACAGGGGGCGCCTCGAACAAAACCTTGTCTTGCGAATCCGTGATTCGCTCGATGAGCTTGGGCTCCACTTTGTAGCCGCCATTGGCGAACACAGCATAGCCACGCGCCATTTGCATGGGCGTAACGGACCCGGTACCCAATGCCAGGGTCAGATTGTCAGGCTGCTGATCGGCATCGAACCCAAAGCGACCCACCCACCCCCGGGCTGGTCCCACACCCATCATCTGCACAAGCCGGATGCTGACGAGATTTCGGGACCTTGCCAGTGCTTGGCTCAGCGTCAAGGGGCCATCGAATTTGCCATCCGAGTTCTTAGGCTCCCAGTTTTTGAGGGCCGATGTTGAGGACTCAATAGCCAGCGGTGCATCATTGATGGAGGAGGCCGGCATAACCCCGTGCTCCAAAGCCGCTGAATACAGAAAGGGTTTGAAACTTGAACCAGGCTGGCGCCATGCTTTCTCAGCGTGATTGAACTGATTGCGTTCAAAGTCAAAGCCGCCGACCAGAGCACGCACCTGGCCGCTCTGTGGATCCAGAGCAACCACCGCTCCTTCGGCTTGGGGCCATTGGGTGATAGCCCACTGGTTGCCCATTCGACTCACCCGAATCACCGAACCCCGCTGAATACGAAGGGCCTGTTTGGCGCGAGGTCTCAGGACTGCCTGAACCGCCTTGAGACCGTCTCCGTTGATGACCACCACTTCGCCAGAAGCCAGGGTGGCTACCACCGCACCAGGTGTGGCTTGTGAGACCAAGGCCACGCGCAGATCTTCATCGTCGGCGTGGTCTGCCAAAGCCCGGGCGACGAAGGAGTCAGATGCTACGACGCCATCGGGCAAGTCCTCAGAATCTTCGGGGCCCCGATAGGGTTGCCGCATCTCGTGCTCAATGAGCCCTTTGCGCAAGGCTTGATA
>CANHBY010000042.1 GCA_947458895.1 Burkholderiales bacterium
CAGGATGCGCTGCAGGCTGGCGCAGCCGCTTGCCTCGTTGAGCGTGAGGGTGCTGAAAAATTCGCCCTCACCGACCATGCCCAGGTCGCTTGCTTGCCAGGCCTGAAGGCTGTCACAGGCGAGTTGGCCAGCGGGTTTTGGTCCCATCCCAGCCATGCTTTGAAGGTGCTCGCTGTGACGGGTACCAATGGCAAAACGTCCACCTCGTGGTGGCTTGCCGAGGCGTTGAGTTCGCTGGGCCAGCGTTGTGGTGTGGTGGGCACCTTGGGCGTGGGTCAGCCGCCCCATAATTTGCTCAGCAATGGCCTGACTACCCCAGACCCAGTGACCCTGCAGGGCGCACTGCGCCGCTTCTGCGATCAGGGTTTTGCGGCTTGTGCCATGGAGGCTTCCTCGATTGGGTTGAGCGAGTCTCGATTGGCAGGCACCCACATCCAGGTGGCCTTGTTCACCAATTTCACGCAAGACCATCTCGACTATCACGGTGACATGGCGCGCTACTGGGCGGCCAAGGCCAAGCTCTTTGGCTGGTCAGGGTTGCGCTCGGCCGTGGTGAATGTGGATGACGCCCAGGGCGAAGCGCTGGCCATTCAATTGGCTGGCAAGGGCCTGAACCTTTGGACGTACGCCCTGCGCCATCCTGCTCGCCTTCAAGCGCGTGATGTGGTACAGGGTGTAGGCGGGTCGGTGGGCCTGTGCTTTCGGGTGCAGGAAGAGGGGGGCTCCGTGGCGTCTGTGGTCACCCCACTGATTGGAGACTACAACATCTTGAATTTGTTGGCGGTGATCGGTGGTTTGCGTGCGCTGGGTATTCCCCTGGCTGATGCGGCGGCGGTCTGCGCTCACCTGTCACCTGTGCCCGGCCGGATGCAACGGGTTCACCTCCATGACGAGGCGCGAGGCCCGGAAGTCGTGGTCGACTATGCGCACACGCCCGACGCCCTCGAAAAGACTCTCCAAGCGCTGCGCCCTTTGGCCAAGGCTCGGGGGGGCAAGCTGTGGTGCGTGTTTGGCTGTGGTGGCAACCGCGATGCGAGCAAGCGCCCAGTGATGGGCGAGCAAGCCCAGCTGTGGGCTGATCAAGTGGTTGTCACCAGTGACAACCCACGCGACGAATCACCTCAGTACATCCTTCGCCAGATCGTTGCGGGCATGTCGCCAGCCCCCACAGTGATCGAGGACCGAGCTCAGGCCATCGCCCACGCAGTGGCGGCAGCTGCTGACGAGGATGTCATTTTGCTGGCCGGTAAAGGCCACGAGGACTACCAAGAAGTGGCTGGCATCAAGCGGCCCTTTTCAGATGTGGCCCAGGCCCGTACGGCGCTGGCGTTGAAGGAGAGCATTGCATGATGACCCTTGCCGAGGCACACGCACTGCTGCCCCAATCGATTTTGGTGGCCGATACCGAGGCGGCCCAGCGCACCTTGTTGCGTGTTCACAGCGATACGCGCACCTTGCAGGCCGGTGATCTGTTCGTGGCGCTGCGTGGTGAGCGTTTCGATGCACATGACTTCCTTGACCAAGCCCAGGCCCGCGGCGCCTCGGCCGCCTTGGCCGAGCAAGGCCTGAGCGAAACCGGCCTGCCTGGTTTGCAGGTGCCCGACAGCCATGAGGCCTTGGGGCAACTGGCGGCTGCTTGGCGTCGGCGCTTCAATATCCCCCTGATTGCCGTGACCGGCAGCAACGGCAAAACCACCGTGACCCAAATGATCGCCAGCATCTTGCGCGCTTGGGTGGGTGTTGGCGCTTTTTCAACTGAAGGCAACTTCAACAACGACATTGGCCTGCCCCTGACCTTGCTGCGTTTGCGTCAAGGCGAGCAAACCCATCACCGTGCTGGTGTGGTCGAGCTGGGTATGAACCACCCCGGCGAAATTGCCCGGCTGGCTGCGATCACGGCGCCCACGGTGGCTCTGGTCAACAACGCACAGCGTGAGCACCAGGAATTCATGTCCAGCGTGGAGGCAGTGGCGCTCGAGAACGGCAGTGTTTTCTCAGCCCTGCCTGCGAACGGGGTTGCTGTTTTCCCAGCTGACGAAGAATTTGCTTCGCGCTGGCGCGAGTTGGCAGGGTCTCGTCGGCACATGACCTTTGCACTGCAGGGCGAGGCTGATGTCACTTGTGCATTTGAATGGCAGGCCGATCATTGGGATCTGGTGCTGCGTACGCCCGTGGGTCAGGCCCAGGCCAAGCTTGATGTGGCCGGCACTCACAACGTCAAGAATGCACTGGCCGCGACGGCCTCTGCTCTGGCGGCGGGTTGTCCGCTGGAGGCCATCGTGCAAGGGCTGAGCGAATTTTCGCCTGTCAAAGGCCGCTCGCAAACCAAGACCTGGCGCCGCCATGGTCAGGCCATCACCCTGATTGACGACACCTACAACGCTAACCCTGATTCTGTGCGTGCTGCCATTGATGTGCTGGCAGCCTTGCCTGGCTCGGGCTGGCTTGTCTTGGGTGATATGGGTGAGGTCGGCGAGCAAGGACCTGCATTCCACACGGAGGTGGGTGCGTACGCGCAAATGCGCGGTGTGCGCACGCTGTGGGTGGTTGGGCCCATGTGCGTTCACGCGGCCAAGGCTTTCGATGGGGCTCGCCACTTTGAGGTGGTGGACGATTTGATCGCAGCCCTGTCTGAGGCACCGAACTGCGCTGCAGTGGTGGTCAAGGGGTCGCGCTTTATGAAAATGGAACATGTGGTCAGCGCCTTGCTGGCCATGCCTGAATCGCCGGGTTTGGCGGAGGTATGAAATGCTGTTGAGCTTGGCCGAGTGGCTGCAAACGTTATTGCCCCAGTGGGGTTTCCTGCGAGTATTTCAATACCTGACCTTCAGGGCAGTGATGGCTGCCATGACCGCGCTGCTCATTGGTTTGGCCTTTGGTCCCTGGGTGATTCGCCGCCTGGGCGCACTCAAGATTGGCCAGCCAGTTCGTCAGTACGCCATGCAGTCACACCTCTCAAAGCAGGGTACGCCCACCATGGGGGGCGTGTTGATCCTGATCGGCATGGCCATCAGCACCCTGTTGTGGTTTGACTGGACCAACCGTTTTGTGTGGGTCACGATGATTGTGACCTTGGGTTTCGGCATGATCGGCTGGGTCGATGATTGGCGCAAAGTGGTGGACAAAAACCCCGAGGGCATGCGCTCTCGCGACAAGTTTTTATATCAGTCTTTGATTGGCTTGGTCGCAGCGTTTTACTTGGCGTTCAGCGTCTCCGAGAGCTCCAACATGCGGGTGCTCGAGTTGTTTGTTCATTGGGTTCAAAGTGGTTTCACCAACGACCTGCCGCCTGCTGCCGATCTGATCGTTCCTTTTTTCAAAAGCGTGAGTTATCCCCTGGGGGTGTATGGGTTCATCGTGCTGACCTACATCGTCATCGTGGGGTCCAGTAACGCCGTGAACTTCACCGATGGCCTGGATGGCTTGGCGATCATGCCAGTGGTCATGGTGGGCTCGGCTTTGGGCGCATTTGCCTACCTCACGGGCAATGCGGTCTTCAGTAAATACCTTTTGATTCCCTACATCCCTGGGGCTGGCGAGCTGCTGGTGTTTTGTGCCGCCATGTCGGGTGCAGGGCTGGCCTTTTTATGGTTCAACACCCACCCGGCCCAAGTCTTCATGGGCGATGTGGGGGCATTGTCCTTAGGGGGCGCGCTGGGCACCATTGCTGTCATCACCCGTCAGGAAATCTTGCTGGGCATCATGGGCGGCGTATTCGTGGCGGAAGTGCTCTCGGTGATGTTGCAGGTGGGCTATTTCAAGTACACCAAGAAACGTTTTGGTGAAGGGCGGCGTTTTCTCAAGATGGCTCCCTTGCACCATCATTTTGAGAAGTCGGGCTGGAAGGAAACCCAGGTGGTTGTTCGCTTCTGGATCGTGACCATGTTGTTGTGCCTGATCGGCATGGCGAGCCTGAAGTTGCGCTGATGAACACCCTGAGCCACCTCACGGTTTTGATTTTGGGTCTGGGCGACTCAGGTTTGGCCATGGCCCGCTGGTGTGCGCGCTCTGGTGCGCAGGTTCGCGTATGGGATTCTCGCGAGGCCCCCCCTCAGGCCGCTGCCCTGAAAGCGGCGGTGCCTGATGTGGTGTTGCACACTGGCAACTTGGAAGACGCCGCACTCCAGTCTGTATTCAGCGGCGTAGATCGCATTTTTAAGAGCCCTGGCTTGGCCCCCACCGATGAGCGCCTGGTGCCGTTGTTTCGTTTGGCCAAGCACCAGGAGATTCCTGTGCAGGGCGAGCTCGATCTCTTTGCCCAGGCGCTTGCAGAGCTCAAGCGCACGCACGGCTACGAACCCAAGGTGGTGGCCATCACCGGCACCAACGGCAAAACCACCACCACCTCTTTGACCCATCTGCTCATCGGCCGCACTGGCCTGCGCGCAGTGGTGGCCGGCAACATTGGTCCCACGATGTTGCAGACTCTCTCTGACGCGCTTGATCTCGAGGCCCTGCCCGCGGAGGTCGTGCCGGCGGATGAGAGCGTTGCTCCAACCGATGCGGTGGTTGTGCCAAATGAGCAAGCCAGCCCTGAGCCCGCCGAGGACGTGGTGCCAGCTGAGCACGAGGCTGCCACTGATGCGCCTGTCGTGGCTTTGCCAGACGACGATGCCCCTCTGATTGATCTCATCGCGCCGCCGCCCGCAGCACCGGTGTTTGCACATTTGCCGCAGGTGTGGGTGCTTGAGTTGTCGAGCTTCCAATTGCATGATGTTCAAGGCTTTGAGCCCAGCGCGGCCACGGTGCTGAACGTGACCGAGGATCACCTCGACTGGCATGGCACCATGACGGCTTATGCCGCGGACAAGGCTCGTATTTTTGGCAGCACGGCCGTGATGGTCATTAACCGTGATGACGCCACCGTGCAAGCCATGGCCGAGCCGGCCCCGATCGTGGTGCCTGTGGTCGCCGCAACCGGGCGCGGCAAGCCCAAGGCTGTCAAGCTACCCAAAATCAAGCCTCGCCACGTGGTGCGTTTTGGCTTGAACCCACCACAGCGGCCTGGAGACTTCGGTCTGGTGACCGATAACGGTGTGGCCTGGCTGGTTCGTGCAAGGGAAGCTGATGAAACCTTGAAGCCTAAGCGTGGTGTCGCCGTCGAGGAAGACTTGCTAATCCAGCGGCTCATGCCTGCTGATGCCCTGCGCGTGCGTGGCCGGCACAACGCGGCCAACGCCCTGGCTGCACTGGCCTTAGCCACCGCTGTCGGTTGTCCCTTGGCCCCAATGCTGCATGGTCTGCGTGAATACACCGGCGAACCTCACCGCGTAGCCTTTGTGGCCACCTTGAATGGCGTCGACATCTTCGACGACAGCAAGGGCACCAATGTGGGCGCCACCGTGGCCGCCATTCAGGGCCTGGGGGCTGATCGTGCGCCTGCCAAGTTGGTGTTGATTCTGGGTGGTGAAGGCAAGGGACAAAAATTCGAGCCACTGGCTGAGCCACTGCAGCAACACGGCAGGGCCGTGGCCACCCTGGGTCGTGATGCGCCGCAAATTGAAGCCGTGCTGATGGGCCTTGGCCTGCCGATACAGCGATTCGAAACACTGCAAGCCGCCACGCGCTGGGCCCTTTCGCAGGCCCAGAGCGGCGACTCCGTGTTGCTCAGCCCGGCGTGTGCCAGTCTTGATATGTTCGATAACTACGTGCACAGGGCTGAAGTCTTTGTGAATGAAGTGAATGCCATGGTGCAAGAACTTGGGGAGGTCGTGGCATGAACACCCGCGCAGCGTCCGTACAAAATGTGGCGGGGGGTCTTTGGGCCCGCTTGTTTGGCCGGTTTACGGGCCGCTCTGACGAGCAGTCCCAATCGGTGCCCATTCGCGATTGGATCAATGTCGGGCAAGCCCAGAACCAGGCCGTCAAAATGTCAGGCTTCGATCAAGCGCTGGTGTGGGTCGTGGTGGGGCTGCTCTCGCTGGGCATGGTCATGGTTTACAGCGCATCGATTGCGCTGCCAGACAACCCCCGTTTCGGGAACTACCTGCCCACACACTTCCTGAGTCGGCATCTGTTTTCCCTGTTGATTGCCATGCTGGCGGCGCTGGTGACCGCACAGATACCCATGAGTTTTTGGGAGAAGGCCGCCCCGGTGATTTTCGTTTTGGCGCTGATCCTGTTGGTTTTGGTGCTGGTTCCCGGCATCGGCAAGGTGGTGAACAACTCGCGTCGCTGGATTCCCCTGGGCGCCATGAATTTCCAGCCGAGCGAATTGGTCAAGGTGGCGATGTGCATGTACGCAGCCAACTACATGGTGCGCAAAATGGAAGCGCGCGAAAAATTTGTGCGTGCGGTGTGGCCAATGGCCGTGGCCCTGGGCTTCACGGGTTTTCTTTTGCTGCGCGAGCCCGACATGGGCGCCTTCATGGTGGTGGCCCTGATCTCCATGGGCGTGCTGTTTCTCGGTGGCGTCAATGGCCGCATGTTTTTCCTGAGCGCCTTGATGCTGATTGGCACCTTCATGCTCGTGATCACCTTCAGTGACGAAAAGCGCGAGCGCATCTTTGCTTACCTACAACCCTGGGACCCCGCCTTCGCGCAGGGCAAGGCTTACCAACTCACCCACTCCTTGATTGCCTTCGGGCGTGGCGAGTTCTTCGGCCAAGGCTTGGGGGGCTCACTTGAAAAGCTGCACTACCTGCCGGAGGCTCATACCGATTTCTTGCTGGCCGTGATCGGTGAGGAGCTCGGTTTTGTGGGGGTGGCCTGCGTGATCTTCGCGTTCTTCTGGATGACCCGCCGCCTCTTTCACATTGGCCGCCAGGCCGTGGCTCTCGACCGCGTCTTTGCGGGTCTGTTTGCGCAAGGCGTAGGCATCTGGATGGGCGGGCAGGGCTTCATCAACATGGGTGTGAATCTGGGCGTGCTGCCCACCAAGGGCCTGACGCTGCCGCTGATGAGCTACGGCGGCTCGGCCCTGATCATGAACTTGATGGCCCTGGCCATAGTCTTGCGAGTTGACATGGAAAACCGTCAACTGATGCGTGGAGGGCGTGTATGAGCGAGCGCCATCTGTTGATCATGGCAGCCGGAACCGGTGGGCATGTGATCCCGGGCTTGGCCGTGGCGGCTGAAATGCGCCAACGGGGATGGCGCTTGAGCTGGCTAGGCACCACCCACGGCCTGGAAAACAAACTTGTTCCGCCCAGCGACATTCCCTTGCACACCTTGGCCTTCAGCGGCATGCGGGGCAAAGGCTTGTGCCACAGCCTCATGGGGGCCGTGAAGCTGGTGAGTGCCTTCTGGCGCAGTTGGTGTTTGATTCGTGAGCTTCGCCCCACGGCGGTGTTGGGCATGGGCGGCTATGTGTGCTTGCCCGGTGGGCTGATGGCTCGCTTGCTGCGCAAGCCACTGATGCTGGTCAATGCCGATGCTGCGCTTTTGCTCAGTAACAAGGCTTTGCTGCCTTTTGCCCAGCGCATATCTTTCGGTTTTGATGGCGATGGCCTCCAGCACATTCCCCGTTCGGTGCTCACCGGAAACCCCGTTCGCGCTGAGATTGAGGCGATTGCCTTGCCTGCCACACGGTTCGCGGGCCGCACGGGGCCCCTGCGGGTGTTGGTGGTGGGTGGCAGCCTTGGGGCCCAGGCGCTCAACAACTGCATCCCGAATGCCCTGGCCTTGCTCCCTGAGACGCTGCGCCCCACGGTGATCCACCAGACCGGAGCGGCTCATCTGGAGTCTGTGAAAGCGGCTTATGCGAAGGCCCAAGTACAAGCCACGATCCTGCCTTTCATCGACAACATGGCTGAGCAGCTGGCCGCTTGCGATTTGATCGTCTGCCGCGCTGGTGCCATTACGGTCAGTGAATTGTGTGCTGCTGGGGTCGCCTCAGTCTTGGTACCGTTGGTGGTCAGCAGCACTTCGCATCAGCGCGACAACGCGCTGTGGTTGGCCTCTCACCGTGCCGGCATTCACCTGCCGCAGCCTGAACTCACGCCCGAACGTTTGGCTGGCTTGCTGCAAAGTTTGCAGCGCAGCCAATTGC
>CANHBY010000043.1 GCA_947458895.1 Burkholderiales bacterium
CACTCACAACCCCGCCATCGGGTGTGCGCCGCTCGATCACCTGCAAGACGATGCCATCAGGCATCTCTTGTTCATACATGCCCGCGCCGCTGCGGTAAATGGCCAATCGCTTTTCAACCCAGCATTGATGATCCGCCGCCGTCCCCTGCGGCAATAGGTAGGGGACAGCCTTTTCGGCCAGGGTGACAAAGGGCATGCCTAGCTTGATCACGTTACGCAGCCACGGATTAATTTCAAGATAGCGGTTGTTCCATGCCGCAACACGCTCTTGTGCATCACACAGCAAAAAGCTGTCGGCCATGGAGCCCAGGGCCTGCTCCAACATGGCTTTGGCATCTGCGGTTTCAGATCGAAACCTCGCCAAGCGACCCAGGCCCCATTGAATGTAGCTGGCAAAGGCCAACAGCATGACGATGAACACCGCCGCCACACGCAAAATGACTAGGCGGTCATCACGCCAATTTTGAAGGACCGAGTCAAGTGGCAAACTGGCAGCCACATAAATCGAACGGTAGAGCGTGGGCCGCGCAACCAAGATCGCAGGCTGCCCCTCCAAACGAGCAGCGCCGCGATTGTGCGAAGTCTGCGTCGAGATCTCGCTCAAGGGGGGCGAGATTTTTCGGTTTAGCTGGCGATCATCGGGAGGCATACTGGCGATCAATTGCCCATCATTACCCTCCAGCGTCGCCAGCATCCCGGGAAATTGGTTCACTTGCGTCAAAGGGCTCGAAATCAGAGAGATCGGCACCTCGGCCAAAGCCACCACCTTACGTCCATTCGATAAGCGAACCAAACGGGAAAAATAAACAACACGCTCAGCGGTCGCTGCATTGACCCAAGGCTCGCTGTTGAGCATTTGCGCTGAAGACTGGTTCAGCATCACCGCCACAAACCTGGGGGGGGCGATCACGCCCAGGCGCTGGCTGTAAGGCTGAGCCGAAGCAATCACAGCTCCATCCTCAGAGAGCACAACAAAATCATTGGCCAACAGGCTGCGGCGAACGGTTTTCAGCAGGAGTTGATCTGCCATCGCCGACTCCAAACTGCCGTCGGCGTGCAAAGCCGGCTGCAGCAAATCGTCAACGCTTGCCAGCAGCATGTCTACACTCAAAAGAGTTCGATTGAGCGAAGCCTCGGCACTGCTCACAAATTGCTCTGCGCGGCTCTCACCCTCGGCAATGGCATCACGCTCGGCTCGCGCAATCAGCGAATAGGCGGCCATACCAACCACAAAAATAAAGAAAGCAACTGAGCCCCACAGTATCACGCATAAGCGGAAATGCCGGGTCAGCATATTGACGCCATGTTCAAGACCCTAGCGAGCGAGGTCTGGCCCGACAACCGGCCGTAGGTTGGTATTCCAGACTTCGGCGCAATCATGTCCACAGCGCAACAACCAACGAGCCAACACCTTGCTAGAGAACAATGCACGCCGCTGCGCCTCGTCAGCTCGGCTGGGGGTCACTGCGGTCATGGAAAACCGACGGCCTTGCCCGCAGACAGTGGCGTCTGTATTGCAGTCGATACCTTCAATCGTCTCACGCTCGGCCTCCCCCCAAATCGCCTGCTCCAGTTTGGGCAGGGCTTGGCGAAGCACAGTTCGTGCATCAGATGGCAAGGCATTCCAGGCGGCTGCATTCGCACCAAAAATTGACATGCCCCAAGTGATGGGCATGGTGTACAGATACCCTGTGTGCTCGGGTAGGCCAATCCCATTGCCAGACATGGATCCGGTGATCGCGCAGTCAACATTGCCGCTCTTGATGTTGGCAATGATCTCGGCAAAGCCGGTCTGGACAGGCACACCGCCCAAAGCTTCGATGAAATCGGCTTGGTGTGCACTGGAGATTCTCACCCGGCGCCCTGAGAGGTCGGCCAAGTTGGCGAGGGGCCTCTTGCAAAACACCAATTGCGCCGGATAGATGTACACAGCCAATAACTCAATGCCATACCGCTCTCGCAAGGTCTTATCAAGGGTTGGGCGAAACGACGCCACAGACTTGCGGGCAGTTTCGATATCAGGGTTGAGCCCTGCCAAGTCTGGCGCGGCCAGCAAGGGTTCTTGAGCAGAGGCCAAGCCCAGGGAGACGGTCCCAAAAGGCACGACACCCAACTGCATCAAGCGCAACATCTCTTGACCACGAATGCCCGCGCGGTCAAAAGGCACAATCTCTGCGGTGAGCTTTCCAGCTGTCAACTGGGGAAGCTGCTGAGTCCAAAAGGGTTGCTCGTGGCGTGTGTATTGATTCACATTGGCCAGGCCGCCCACGATGCGCAAGCGGATGGGGTCGGCGGCTGAGGCCTCAGCCCACATGTTCAGAGACAGCACAGCAGTCAGGGAAAAACTCCCGGCGCCTCTGACGTACTGCCTCTTTAGTGACCGCAACGAACCCATGGAGCTCCTTGACCAACTATGCTGGTGCAGCATCTCGCCAAATGATAGGCAAGGCCGTGTCTCCACAGCCTTCATAACAGTAACCGAAAAACGGGCTATCTCTAGATTCGGACTTGCAAGCTGGCCCTAGAAGGTCGCGCTGACGCCACACTGGACCACGATGAGACGTGTCGATGCTTGGTCGCAGCGTAGCCTCCAGGCGGGTGTATTGGCTCGCCACAACAGGGCCTGCTCCGGGCCCAGATGAACGCTGTCAAGAGCCTGCGACTCAATCAGAGCCGAACCGGCCAGGCATAGCACCAAGGTCGCCCCACCCTGGTCGAAGACTCTCTGGGTCGCTCCCTCGATCGGCTCCACCGCCAACCGGTAGAGCTCACGGCGCACGAGCACGCTCAAATTGCGGATCGGCCCTTGAATCAGTGAGGCCGTCAAAGAGAGCTCTCCTGGGAATTTGAGGGCCTGTAGCGGCCGATCCAAGAGCCATTCACCACCCTCTTCCGTGCTCAACCGAATGCCTTCCCCATCCAACAACACAACCCATCGGTCAGCCCCCTGAAAGCCAGAAAAGGGACCGTCTGCAGTGACCTCCGCCACACTGATACGCCAGTGAAAATCATCAAAGCCAGAGTTAGGTGGATGGGCCACCAACGGCCGCACAGTACCCCGCCCGTTTTTCCAGGGTACTGAAGGACACTGCCGCAACTCCAGAACCTCGGGATACTGCTGATCTCCCATGGGTATCAGGCTTTCGCTGAGGCTGAGGCTGAGGCTGAGTCGGGTAACAATTTCACCGGGGAACGTGTCAACAACCAAATACCCCCCATGACCGCGACGGAACCAGCAGCCTCCCAGACCGTGAATGGCTCACCCAGCACCCAAACACCCAGCGCGATCGTTGCGATGGGACCCGCCATGCCGCACTGCGCGGCCATGGGGGCACCGATGCGGCCAATGGCCATCATCACCATCACCACCGGGAAGAAAGTGCACACGGTGCCATTGATCGCTGACAACCAGAGCACCTCAGGTGCCACGACCAAATCCGTGAGTGGCTTGATCAATAAAAAATGCCCAATGCAAAAAACACTGGCAACCGTTGAGGCAAAGCCGGCCAAGCGAGCCGCACCGAGTTTGCGCACCACCTCACCGGTGTGGGTCAGGTAAATCGCATAACAAGCCGCACTGGCAAAGACCAGCCCTGCACCGAGCTTGACGTTTTCACCAGCGAAGGAAGCCTCGCGACCAAACACCAGCAACACACCAGCGTAGCTGAGCGCCAGGGCCCCGACCTGCCGCCATTGAAAGGCACGTTTCAAGACCACCACATTGAGCATCAGCACCAGGGTTGGCGTCAGGTAGACGATCAAACGCTCAAGGCTGGCGCTGACATACTGCAGACCTGCAAAATCAAACACACAGGTCAAGTAGCTGCCGAAGAAGCCCAGGACACACACCGAAAGCCAATCAGCCAGGCTCAACGCAGGCTTGCCACGACTGGTCCACCAAGCCAGCAAGAGAAAGAGGGGTAACGCAAAGATCATGCGATACGCCACCATGGTTATCGCATCGACACCATAGCCAAATGCCAACTTCACAACAATGGACTTGACCGAGAAAGCCACTGCGCCGCCGATCGCCAGTGAAATGCCGATCCAGGGCCGATCAACATTGGGGGATGTTGGAGTTTGGCGAGACATTGACAATTGATCACTCCATCAACTTCAATCGTCACATGCTACTCGAATAGACTTAACCGTTGCGTCGGGCAACCCTTAGTTTCAAAACGCCAATATGTTGTAGAGAAGGCACCTTTATGGTGCACCCATGCTTCAGGACCAACTGCACTCCACGCAACTGCTATCGGCAGCAAGAGCGTTAGACGAATCAGACAGGCGAATCAGGCGCCCACCAAACTGCCGTGCAGCGCCTGAGCCACCCGATGTTCCAGATCGCTACCCTCGTAGGCAGTGAGGTCAAGCGGTACGCAAGTGCGCAGCAGCTTTTGGGTGGCAGGCCCCAAGTGAAGACGCAGTTCACCTAAAAAGGCCTTCGAGGCAATCAGTGAGACCTCCGGGTAACGGTGCGCGAGGGCGGAGTCTTCAAGGTATTGGGCCAATTCGCGTGCGAATTGGGTGTGCTCCTTGCGGTGCAGATCGGTGTGGGGGTCAAACTGGGAGCTGGCACCGATGCTCTTTTGAATTTTCCCACCGCGGTCGTTGCTCAACGCCTGACCCTTCAGTCGGCTTGCGGGATGGACGAAGCTGCACAGCTCGCGCATGGCTCGGTTTTCAGGATCACGAACGAAGCTTCGGGCCCGGGCGGCGTTGGCCATCAGCACCCACCCCAGGGGTGGAGTTGGGTTCAGTCGATAGGTCTTGGGCATCAATCTTCTCCTTGCGGGTTACACCAACTCGAACTCCGGGCGATTTTGCTGGGCGCTGGCAGGCGCACTGAAGATGGCGCGAACGGCGTCATGAACAGTCTCTAGCCAAACGAACTGCAGAGCCGACTGGGTGGCTTGAGGAATTTCCTGCAGGTCTTTGCGGTTGCGTGCGGGCAGCAGCACCATGTGCAGGCCGGCGCGCTGAGCCGCTAAAACCTTTTCCTTGATGCCGCCCACCGGCAGCACCATGCCGCGCAGGCTGATCTCGCCTGTCATGGCCGCGTCATGTCGAACGGTTCGGTGGCTGAACAAGGAAGCCAGCGCCACAAACATGGCCACCCCGGCGCTGGGGCCATCTTTGGGCACGGCGCCTGCCGGCACATGAAGGTGCACATCCACCGAGTCAAAAGCCGTGGGTGGAATTTGCAGCTCGTGGGCCGTTGCCTTCACCAAGGTCAGGGCGGCTTGTGCGCTTTCTTTCATGACCTCACCCAACTGCCCTGTGAGAATGAGCTTGCCTTTGCCAGCTACGCGAATCGCCTCGATGAACAGAATATCGCCGCCCACCGAAGTCCAGGCCAAGCCAGTGGCCACACCCGGCATGCTGGTTCGCAAGGCGGCCTCTCTCTCGAAGGTGGCCGGCCCGAGAATGTCTACCAACGACTTGGCATCGACTGACACCACCGGCGCCTCGCCTTGTGCCACGCTCATCGCCGCATAGCGCAACACCCGAGCAATCTCGCGCTCGAGTTGCCGAACACCGGCCTCTCGTGTGTAGCCCTCGATCAAGGCGCGCAAAGCGTCGTCTCGAATCTCACACTGGTCAGCACGCAAGCCATTGGCTTCGATTTGGCGTTCTAGCAAATAGCGGTGAGCAATCTCCAGCTTTTCTTCTTGCGTGTAGCCGGGCAACTCAATCACCTCCATCCGGTCACGTACCGGAGGCGACACGCCATCCATCATGTTGGCGGTGGCAATGAACACCACGCGGCTGAGGTCAAAGGGCACGCCGAGGTAGTTGTCGCGAAAGGTGGAGTTTTGCTCGGGGTCCAGCACCTCCAACAGCGCTGCCGAGGGGTCGCCTTGGTAGCTTGCTGTCATTTTGTCGACCTCATCCAACATCATCACGCAGTCTCTCGCACCGGCCTTTCGCAGGCTCTGGATGATGTTT
This sequence comes from Burkholderiales bacterium, assembly GCA_947458895.1. Lineage (GTDB taxonomy): Bacteria > Pseudomonadota > Gammaproteobacteria > Burkholderiales > Burkholderiaceae_C > CANHBY01. Next base: position 5,950 of record CANHBY010000043.1, read on the forward strand.
CCTGGCAGAGCCCCCACGTAGGTTCGCCGATGCCCGCGCATCTCGGCCTCATCGTGAACACCGCCCAACGACACCCTCACGAAGCTGCGTTGCAAAGCCCGGGCAATGCTTTGCCCAAGTGAGGTCTTGCCCACCCCGGGTGGCCCCACAAAACACAGAATCGGTGCACGCCCTTCGGGGTTGAGCTTCCTGACGGCCAAAAACTCCAGAATCCTTCGCTTGATGCGGTCCAGGCCGAAGTGATCATCTTCCAGGGTTTGGCGTGCAGCGTTGAGATCAATCGGCGCCCTTTCTGGCAACTTCCAGGGCAGCTCCGTCATCCACTCAATCCATGTTTGTAGTTGCGCGGTCTCTGCGCCACCACCGGCCACGCGCCGCAATCGTTGCAACTCCTTGCGCACATGGGTCTGTGTATCGGCCGGCATGCCGGCCTCCTCGATGGCTTGCTCCAAACGGTCTATCTCAGGCTCCTCGCTGTCTTCCCCCAACTCTTTTTGTATTGTTTTAAGCTGCTCACGCAGCAGATATTTCCGTTCACGGTCATGCAACTGCTCTTTGGTTCGCTCACCAATTTCCTGCGACAAGCGCAGCACATCTGTGCGGTGAGTGACCAGGTCCAACACCTTTTGCAAACGCTCCTCCAAGTGCAGTGTCTCCAGGAGCTTTTGCTTTTCAACCAACTCAACATCAATCAGGCTGGCCGTGATGTCAGCCAAATGAACGGGTGAGCGAGTGGCCTGCAAGGCATGCGCCAGCTCGGCCGGCACACCCGGCAACAAGGCCATGAGCTCAACGGCGCGCTCACGCAATTGAATGCCCAAAGCCTGGGCCTCCATACTCAGGTGGCCGGGCTCCTCGATGCGCTCAAAACGGACTGCCCAAAATGGGTAGCCAGTCACCAACTCCAGCAACCGAACACGCTGAATGCCATGGCAAACAGCGTGAATCTGGCCGTCACCCGAATCCAATTCGCGCACCACTGTCGCCAGAGTTCCGACCGGGCAAAGCCCCTCCAGATCGGGGTCATCATCAGTGGCATTTTTCTGGATCACGATGCACACCTTGGACTTGGTAGACATCACATGCCTCAAGGCCTCCAGTGACTTCGACCGCCCGACGGTGATCGGCAACAGCACATGAGGAAAGAGCACCACATTGCGCATCGGCACCAGTGGGATGACGTCATCGGGCAACACGAGGGATGGATCAGCCGCAGTGGACATGGGATTGAACCTAGTTAGGGTGCGATCAGGCTACTGAGGCTTAAGTTTCTGAGCTTGCGTATCGGCAAGCAACTGATTCACTCTTCACTGAGCTGGTAATCAAGGGCTGGGAAAGGAGTCTCGGGGGCTTCGTGATCCTGTTCATGTTCAGCTTGTATGTGGTGCTGGGGCCGCAGACCATGGACGTCAGCAAACGGACCGCTCGGCAGGTACAGCAGCGGGTTCATATGTGCAGACCCTTGCCCAGCCGGGACGAACAATTTTTCAGGCGCCACCTGCATTGATGCCTTTCGGCTTTCGAGCACCAAGGGGCGCCGCAAAAAGGCCTTTTTATGGGGGCGTTTTTTGGCTTTAGCTTGGCGCACCAACCTGGCTTTGGCAATCATCCTAAAAACCGCAGTTGACCGCTTACTTCCGCTGGAAGAACCTGATGAACGCTCAGAATTTCGCACACGAACCCCATCACCTTTTTGGTGAAAGCGCTACGCACCCGATTGAGCAGCACTGCGGCGCGTCCAACTGCAGTTTTTAGGATCATTCAAATGCCTCTCTGGCGAGCACCGGAGCCCCCATGCGACAAGTTTCTGCAATTGCGCAGGCACACGCTTTGAGATATCGCAAGTCATGCGCAAGCCGCGCAAGCAACGACGAAATGATTCGTTTTTGCGATTGGCTGTACTCGCTAATTTTGAACCCGTGGCGATTCAACCTTGTATCTTTCAATCGTGAGTTATAGATAGCGGTGGCGGACTGTGGAGCTTGTGGGCGAAGCCAGGCGCGGTGGGCAACTCGTAGAGTTGTCCACGGCAAGTCTGGC
>CANHBY010000044.1 GCA_947458895.1 Burkholderiales bacterium
GAGCTGCTCGAGTTGACCTTGCGCTCGCCTGTGACCACATCTTGCACCTCGCGCACCAACCGCGGCCTGTAGCGCTGCCCACCCGAGACTAACGTGGACATCGCGGAGGCCAATTGGAGCATGGTGAAATTGTTGTAGCCCTGACCGATGCCCAGAGAAATGGTTTCCCCGGCGTACCAACGCTGCTGCTCGGGGCGCTTGTACTTCTTTCGCTTCCACGCGGTGGAAGGCAAGTCACCGGTCACCTCACCTTTGATGTCGATGCCGGTTTCACGTCCAAAACCGAAAGGCTCGAGCTGATCATGCATGAGGTCGACTCCGAGATCATTGGCCAATCGGTAGTAGTAAACATTGCTCGACTTCACAATGCTACGGGTCATATCGACAGGCCCCAGGCCCTTGTCTCCGTGACTCCTGAAAGTATGATTTCCGAACTGAAAAGTGCCGCCATCAACGGTGATGTCAGTGGGCGATCGCTTGCCGGTGCGCAGCGCTGCCATGGCCATGAAGGGCTTGTAAGTTGACCCTGGGGGATAGGTTCCTCGCAAGGCGCGGTTGAGCAAGGGCTTGTCAATCGACTCATTCAACTCGCGCCAGGACTCCACATCGATGCCATCCACAAAGAGATTCGGATCAAAGGTCGGCTTGCTCACGAACGCAAGAACCTCGCCATTGCGCGGGTCCATGGCCACCAAGGCGCCCCGGCGATCTCCGAACAAGGTTTCAACCAAGGCCTGCAGCTTGATATCGAGGGACAGCACCAGGGTGTTGCCCGGCATGGGGGGGCTGCTTTTGATGCGTCGAACGGCGCGCCCGCTGGCACTGGTTTCAACTTCCTCATAGCCCGTCTCGCCATGCAGCTGGCGCTCGTAGCCCTGCTCGATACCGAGCTTGCCAATATGGTTAGTGCCGCGGTAGTTGGCCTCGTCTTCTGAGCTTTCCAGGCGGCCCTTCTCGGCCTGATTGATGCGCCCGATGTAGCCGATCACGTGGCTACCCAATTCTCCCAGCGGGTAATGCCGGAACAGGCGCGCCTTGACCTCAACCCCTGGAAACCGAAAGCGCTGCGCAGTAAATCGAGCCACCTCCTCATCGGTCAGCATGTTGCGCAGGGGAACAGACTCGAAATTCTTGGTGTCTTCCATCAGACGGCGGAACCTCTTGCGGTCACGCGGCTGAATTTCAATGAACCCAGACAGGGCCTCGATGGTGGCGTCAAGGTCTGGCGTCTTGCTGGGCGTAAGCTCCAGGGTGTAGGCGGAAAAGTTTTTCGCCAACTCTACGCCGTTGCGATCAGTGATGATGCCCCGGTTGGGCACGATCGGCAGCACGGCAATGCGGTTGTTTTCGGCCTGTGTCGAGAGCTCTTGGTACTTGAACACCTGCAAATGAACCAAGCGAAAAATCAGCAGGCCGAAGGCGAACAACACAAACAGCCCGACCACCCACACCCGGGCACGGAACCGCCGCATTGCCTGCTCAATGTCGTGAAGTTCCGTCATGGCCTAATGTTCAGCGTGGCGCGCGCCTTGGTGCGCTGACCGGGCAACAACGGGCAAAACTGAAGGCGCAATCGCGCCTGCTGCGCACAGACCCCATCGGCGAAGACCGCTGTGAGTGTTGAAGTCAGTGTTCGTGCCATGCTGCCAGTGCGAGGTCCAGGTTCAACTTAAAGGGGCCGGTTGGCATCAATATCTGGAGCACGGCGTTGTGGAGCCAGCAGCAGCCAGCCCACCACGGGCCACAAAAGCGCCTCCAATACAGGGGCCATCAGCAGGTTCCAGCCAGGCAACATCCCCCCCAGCAACATGCGCACAATAAAAGCCACCCCGTGCGCAGCCACAAACAAAGGGAACACCTGCAAAGCCTGCGAGGGCACCGAAAACCACAGCAACCTGCGGTGCATGCTGACCGCAAAATAGCTCAGAAGGGTATAGGCCAGGGCGTGTTGCCCCAGCACGGCGCCATCGTGGACGTCCATCATCAGACCAAACATGAAGGCCACCCCTACCCCCACCCGACGGGACTGGTGAACGTTCCAGAACACCAAGGTGACGGCCAGCAAATCGGGCATGGCTGGCGAGCGCCCCAACGGCACCACATTAAAGGCAAACGCCAAAATCAGCGTGACCCAGAGGAACAACGGGTTCACTGGCAGCAGCAACTGATCAGAGCCACGAGGCATGATCATGGCGAACTCCGACGAAAACCTGATCGTTTGAGGGACCCCGACTTGCTGGCCTCAGCCGGCTCAAACGCAGGGCGAGGCGGCAGCTGCATCTGAACGGGCTGTAGCACCAGCACGTACCGAACACCGTCTAGCTTGGCATTCGGGGTGAGGGTGATGTTGGCAAAACCCGAGTCCACCTTGCGCTCAATGGTTGCCACCTTGGCAACAGGCAAACCCGGCGGATAGACACCATCAATACCCGAGGTGTTCAGCTGATCGCCTTCTTGAACATCGGCATTGGCCGCCATGAACCGAAGGGCCAGGGCCCCGTTGGGGGCCTCGCCACCATAGGCCGAGCTGCGAGCCTGGGTTCGGACATTGAGCACCGGAATGGCAGCATCCTTGTCACTCAGAAGCGTGACCTCGGCACTCAAGGGGTAAACACGGGTCACCTGACCCAGAACTCCCTCGGCATTGATGACCGGTGACCCCGCCACCACGCCTTGGCTGATGCCTCGGTCGATGATGACTTTGCGCGAGTAGACATCCGAGGCTTCATAGAGAATTTCGGCAGCCTCCGAGCGCACCGTCATGGCAGGCCTCAGCCCCAGCAAGGCGCGCAGCTGCGCGTTTTCATTGATCAACTGATCGGCACGACTGGCACGCTCAGCCAAAGCGGCCATGTCTTGCAACACATGAGCCTGGGCACTTTGGGCCTGCTGAAGGCCAAGCAAATAATCTTGCCCCCCTCGCCAGGCGTCCAGGGGCATCATCATCCCGAGCTGGAGGGGGTGGAGTGCCGTTGCGACCACATTACGCAGGGGCTGGGTCAGGTTGAACCGGGTGTCGGCCACCATCAGAAAAACTGACAGCGCCGAGCACAGCAGCAGTTTGGTGAATGCCGACGGCCCCTGCCGGAAAAAGGGGGGAGGCGATCGATCGAGTGTTCCTAGTTGCATGGCGAGTCCATCAGGTGCATGGGCTTGCAATCACAGACCAACCACCGCGACGCTGGCCATCGGCTTGAAAGCAGGAGCAGCGCCGATATTGCAACGGAATTACTCCGACGTAAAGATGGGGCCGAGCCGCTCCATGCGCTCAAGGGCCATACCGCAACCGCGAACCACGCAAGTCAGGGGGTCTTCGGCCACCAAAACGGGCAGGCCGGTTTCCTCGGCCAGCAAACGATCCAGGTCTCGCAGCAACGCGCCACCGCCCGTGAGCATCATGCCGCGCTCTGCAATATCAGCCCCCAACTCGGGTGGCGTTTGCTCCAGAGCGTTCTTCACGGCAGAGACCATCTGGTTCAAGGGGTCTGTGAGTGCCTCCAGAACCTCATTGCTGCTGATGGTGAAACTGCGGGGCACCCCTTCAGAGAGGTTACGGCCCTTGACTTCAAGTTCCTTGACCTCTGAGCCAGGAAATGCAGAGCCGATGCTTTTCTTGATCATTTCGGCGGTGGGCTCGCCGATCAGCATGCCGTAGTTGCGGCGGATGTAGTTGATGATGGACTCATCAAATTTGTCACCGCCCACCCGCAGGCTGCCCTTGTAAACCATGCCCCCGAGGGACACGACACCCACCTCGGTCGTGCCGCCACCGATGTCAACCACCATCGAACCACTGGCTTCCGAAACCGGCAGGCCTGCGCCGATGGCCGCCGCCATGGGTTCTTCGATCAGGTAAACCTCGGAGGCGCCCGCGTTGAGCGCGGACTCGCGAATGGCTCGGCGCTCGACCTGGGTTGAGCCACAAGGCACACAAATGATGATGCGTGGGCTCGGGCGCAACACTGAGCGCGGGTGAACCATTTTGATGAATTGCTTGAGCATTTGCTCGGTGACGGTGAAGTCAGCAATCACGCCATCTTTCATCGGGCGGATGGCCTCAATGTTGCCAGGCACCTTGCCCAGCATGGCCTTGGCTTCTTTGCCAACCGCCTGAATGGTTTTTTTACCATTCGGACCCCCCTCGTGACGAATGGCCACCACGGAAGGCTCGTCGAGCACGATGCCCTTGCCGCGGACGTAAATCAGGGTGTTGGCCGTGCCCAGGTCGATGGCCAAGTCTGTCGAAAAATAACGGCGGAAAGATCCGAACATGTGGTGTGGTCTTGTGAAAGAGCCGAGGGACCCGGCACAAACGAATTTCGAGGGGGCAACCAACAAACTTCAGACCGCGTGTGCATTGAGCTCTGGAGCACTGCAGCTCAGGCTGGCATTCAAAACACTGAAGAGCCCACGCCGGTAAAACTCAGTGGGCTGCTCGCCTAGGTTTTGGACACTATTTCAGAGCTGAAAAGACGACAAAAATCAAAGCAAACCAAGTCACAAAAAGCGATGCCAAGTAGGGCGGGGATAATACCCCATCGATTGGGAACCAATGCAAAACCCATAGTACCCCTTAGACCCTTTTTTTGGAGTGTTGTTTCATGGCTTTGAGCCCCGAAGATGTAGATCGCATTGCGCGCCTCGCGCGCCTTGATCTGCGCGGCCCGGAATCGGCTGCCATGCTGTCACAACTGAATTCTTTCTTTGCAATTGTTGAGCAGATGAGCTCGGTGGACACTCAAGGTGTCGAGCCGCTGTACACGCCGCTGTCTGCTGTCAGCCATGTGACGCTGCGGCTGCGTGACGACGAGGTCACGGAAACCAACCAACGCGAGCTCAACCAGCGCAGCGCCCCGTCTGTTCAAGACGGCCTCTACCTCGTGCCGAAGGTGATGGAATGAGCCCCCATGATTTGAGCGTCAGCGAGCTCAGCCTCGCTTTGCAAGAGCGTAGCTTGTCCAGCGTCGAAGTCACACGCCACTTGCTTCAACGCGTTGAGGCCCACCAGGGCCTGGGTGCCTGGCTGCATGTCGACACCGAGGGCGCACTGCGCCAAGCCCAACAAGCCGATGAGCAGCGCAGCCAGGGCGACAACCGGCCTCTGCTGGGCGTTCCGCTGGCTCACAAAGACATCTTCGTCACCCGCGACCACCCCACCACGGCGGGCTCGAAAATGCTGGCCGACTACCGCAGCCCCTTCGACGCCACAGTCGTGGAGCGTCTGGCCGCGGCAGGAACAGTGAGCCTGGGCAAACTCAATTGCGACGAGTTCGCCATGGGCTCAGGGAACGAGAATTCGGCCTACGCACCAGCACGAAACCCCTGGGACACAACTCGGGTGCCAGGTGGATCATCAGGCGGCTCTGCGGCGGCCGTGGCGGCCCGTTTGATCCCCGCCGCCACCGGAACCGACACCGGCGGCTCGATACGCCAGCCAGCAAGTTTCACGGGCATCACCGGCATCAAACCCACCTACGGCGTGTGCTCACGTTACGGGATGATCGCCTTTGCCTCCAGCCTGGATCAAGCCGGGCCAATGGCACGCAGTGCCGAAGATTGCGCCTTGCTGCTCAGCGCCATGAGCGGCTTCGATGCACGTGACGCCACCAGCGCAGAGCGCCCACCCCAAGACTTCGCTGCCGCCATGCGGGCCCAGCGCTGCGGCGCCCCCGCCGGCAAACCCTTGGCAGGCCTGCGCATTGGGCTGCCTCAAGAGTTCTTCCCCTGCGCGCTTGCAAACGATGTGCATCAGGCTGTTCGCGGCGCACTGGCCGAGCTAGAAAAGCTCGGCGCCACGCTGGTGCAGGTGAGTTTGCCTCGGACCGAACTTTCCATCCCGGTGTACTACATCATCGCGCCGGCAGAGGCGAGCTCCAACCTGAGCCGCTTTGATGGCGTTCGCTTCGGCCACAGGGCCAAGGATTTTCTGGATCCTCAATCAGCCCTCAGCCCGCTGGAGCAGATGTACCGCAGGAGCCGAGCCGAAGGCTTCGGCAGCGAGGTCAAGCGCCGCATCATGATCGGCACTTATGTGCTCTCACATGGCTACTACGACGCCTACTACCTGCAGGCTCAAAAGCTGCGGCGTATGATCGCCGACGACTTCCAGGCCTGCTTCCAGCAGTGTGATGTGATCGCCGGGCCCGTGGCTCCCACCGTGGCCTGGGCTTTGGGCGGCAAAGGCGACGACCCGGTGGCCAACTACCTGGCCGACATCTTTACCCTGCCCGCCAGCTTGGCGGGCTTGCCCGGCATGAGTTTGCCTGCCGGCCAGGGCGCTGGCGGTCTACCCGTAGGCCTGCAATTGATCGGCAACTACTTCTGCGAGGGCACCCTGCTGCACACGGCGCATGCCCTGCAACAGGCCACCGATTGGCATCGCCTCAAGCCAAGCGGCTTCTGAACACCGTCTGAACACCATGAGCAAATTGATTCGCGGATATGAAGTCGTGATCGGGCTGGAAACACACGTCCAGCTCTCCACGCACAGCAAGATCTTCAGCGGCGCCTCCACGCGCTTTGGCGCCGAGCCCAACACCCAAGCCTGCGCGGTGGATTTGGCCCTGCCCGGCACCCTGCCCGTCATGAACCGAGGCGCAGTGGATCGCGCCATTTGCTTCGGCCTGGCGGTGGGCGCCACAGTGGCTCACCGCTCAATCTTTGCGCGCAAAAACTACTTCTACCCTGACCTGCCCAAGGGCTACCAAATTAGCCAATACGAAGCACCGGTGGTTCAGGGGGGCAGCGTTGGGTTCTTTGTGGGCGACCAGGCCCACCGCGTGAACCTCACCCGCGCCCACCTCGAAGAAGATGCGGGCAAATCCCTGCATGAGGACTACGCTGGGCAAACCGGCATCGACCTCAACCGCGCTGGCACCCCGCTGCTGGAAATCGTGACCGAGCCCGACATGCGCTGCAGCGCCGAAGCCAGCGAATACGCCCGGGCCCTGCACGCTCTGGTGGTGTGGCTTGGCTTGTGTGATGGCAACATGGCCGAGGGCAGTTTCCGCTGCGATGCCAATGTGTCTGTGCGCAAACCCGGCGCGCCCTTCGGCACACGCCGCGAAATCAAAAACCTCAACAGCTTCAAATTCCTGCAGCAAGCCATCGACTATGAGGTCAACTGGCAAATCGACTTGATTGAGGACGGCGGCAAGGTCCAACAAGCCACGGCGCTGTTCAACCCAGACACCGGCGAAACACGCGCCATGCGCAGCAAAGAAGACGCGCACGACTACCGCTACTTCCCCGACCCCGACCTGCCCCCCCTGGTCATTGCAGAAGACTGGATTGAGCGGGTGCGCACCCAAATGCCGGAGCTGCCCCGTGCCATGGCCGAGCGGTTCCAGCGTGAGTACAACTTGCCAGCCTACGATGCATCGATCATGACGCAGGGCAAGGCTTTTGCAACTTACTTTGAGACAGCTGCACAAGCCTGCAAGCAACCCAAGCTGGTGGCCAACTGGCTGATGGGCGAGATTTCACGCCGCTTGAACACACAGGGCCTCACGATCGATGCATGCCCTGTGGCCGCCGCAACACTGGCCAGCTTGATCGCCCGCATTCATGATGGGACCCTGTCCAATCACGCAGCCAAACAGCTGTTTGAAGCTCTGTGGGGCGAAGGCGGTGAGGTCGATGCTCTGATCGATCGTTTGGGCCTGCGCCAGATGAATGACTCAGGGGCCCTCGAGACCATCATCGACGAAGTGCTGGCCGCCAACGCCAAGTCGGTGGAGGAATATCGCGCGGGCAAAGAGAAAGCCTTCAATGCACTGGTCGGGCAGGCCATGAAAGCAACGAAAGGCAAGGGCAACCCCGCTCAAGTGAATGAGCTGCTGAAGAAAAAGCTGGGCTGATTCAGCACTGATCCGGCCACGCGGCAGCCCATGAAGGGACCGGAGTGGGC
>CANHBY010000045.1 GCA_947458895.1 Burkholderiales bacterium
AGTAACGTTCTACCTGATGCACAGCCCGTGCCAGGCCGAATTCGGGGCCATTCGTGAACTATCTCCGCACGGCCTGACAGTTTCAGTCACCGGGCACCTACAAATTTCAGCCCCCCCACCCGGCAGGCGACGAAAAGCGTCAGTGCTCAGGGCTTGGCGGCATTCAGTTCGACGCGCAACGCGCTGGCAGACTGGCGGGCGGCCTGGGCAAAGTCATCGCCTGAACTGGCATAAAGAATAGAACGTGAGGCGTTGACCAAGATGGGGCCCTGGGTGTCGCCGCTTGCCCCGGCGACCCAGCCGGCGCGAACGGTGGCATGGGCATCGCCCCCCTGGGCACCCACGCCCGGGATCAGCAGCGGCAAGGTGGGGGCCAGCTCGCGAACGCGGGCGATTTCGTCGGGATAGGTGGCGCCGACCACCAGGCCGAGTTGGCCGGTGCGGTTCCAGGGGCCGGCGGCCAGGCGGGCCACGTGCTCGAAGAGGAGCTCGCCGCTAGCGAGGGGCTGGGCTTGCAGATCGCTGCCGCCGGGGTTGGAGGTGCGGCAGAGCAAGAAAATGCCTTTGTCGGGGTAGGCCAGGTAGGGCTCGATAGAGTCAAAGCCCATGAAGGGGGACAGGGTGACGGCGTCGGCCTGGTAGCGCTCGAAGGCCTCAATCGCGTATTGCTCGGCGGTGCTGCCGATGTCGCCGCGCTTGGCGTCAAGAATCACGGGGACCTGGGGGGCGACGCGGTGGATGTGTTGAATCAGGCGCTCGAGTTGGTCTTCGGCGCGGTGGGCGGCGAAGTAGGCGATTTGGGGCTTGAAGGCGATGGCCAGGTCTTGGGTGGCGTCGACGATGGCGGCGCAGAAATCAAAGATGCGGCTGGCGTCACCCCGCCACGCGCCGGGGAATTTGGCGGGCTCGGGGTCGAGGCCCACGCACAGCAGGGAGTGGTGGGCTTGTTCGGCTTGGAGGATTTGGCTAATGAAGCTCATGGGTTGCCCTGTCAAACCCGCGCGGCCAATTCGGCTGCCTTGCCGGTGTAGCTCGCGGGGGTCATGGCCAGCAGGCGGGCTTTGTCTTCGGCCGGAATTTGCAGGGTTGAGATGAATGCCCTTAGGGTTTCGGCGGTGATGGCTTTGCCGCGGGTAATTTCTTTGAGTTGCTCGTAGGGGTTGGGCAGGCCGTAGCGGCGCATCACGGTTTGGATGGGTTCGGCCAGGACTTCCCAGGCGTCGTCGAGGTCGGCGGCCAGGGCGGCGAGGTTGATTTCGAGTTTGTCGAGGCCGCGCTTGAGGCTCTCGAGGGCGAGCACGGTGTAGCCCAAGGCCACGCCCATGTTGCGCAGCACCGTGCTGTCGCTCAGGTCACGCTGCCAGCGGCTGATGGGCAGCTTTTGGCTGAGGTGGGTGAGCATGGCGTTGGCCAAGCCCAGATTGCCTTCGGCGTTTTCAAAGTCGATGGGGTTGACTTTGTGCGGCATGGTGGAGCTGCCGATTTCACCTGCCTTGAGCTTTTGCTTGAAGTAGCCGAGGCTGACATAGCCCCACACATCGCGTGACCAGTCGATGAGGATGGTGTTGGCGCGGGTGATGGCATCAAACAGCTCGGCCATGCTGTCGTGGGGTTCGATCTGGATGGTGTAGGGGTTGAAGGCCAGGCCGAGACCCTCAATGACGTGGCGGCTGAAGGCCTCCCAATCAAACTCGGGGTAGGCCGCGAGGTGGGCGTTGTAGTTGCCCACGGCACCGTTCATTTTGGCCAGCAGCTTGACGCCGGCAATGCGCTGGGTGGCCGTGGCCAAGCGGGCTGCCACGTTAGCGACTTCTTTGCCCACGGTGGTGGGGCTGGCAGTTTGGCCGTGGGTGCGGCTGAGCATGGGCACAGCCGCCTGGGCGTGGGCCATGCTGGTGAGGCGGTCAATGATGGCTTGGAGCGAGGGCAGCAGCACCTCGGTGCGGGCGGCCTGCAACATCAGGCCATGGCTGGTGTTGTTGATGTCTTCGCTGGTGCAGGCAAAGTGAACGAACTCGCCGGCCTTCTTTAATTCAGGATCAGCTTCAAAATGGCTTTTGAGCCAGTACTCGACCGCTTTGACATCGTGGTTGGTGGTGCGCTCGATGTCTTTGATGGCTTGGGCATCGGCCTGGGAAAAATCAAGCACCAACTTGCGCAACACCCCACGGGCAGGCTCTGAGAGCGCCGGGAGTTCGCTGAAACCCGCGTCAGACAGGGCAATGAACCACTCGACTTCCACCTGCACGCGGCGATGCATGAGGCCAAATTCGCTGAGCAGCGGGCGCAAGCGAGCGACTTTGTCGGCATAGCGGCCGTCGAGCGGGCTGAGGGCGGTCAGGGAAGTCAGGTCGGTGCGGGATTCGGTTGAGGCAGACATGGGGGCTCCGGGCGACCAGGGATCGCTTGACAGGTAAAACCCCGGATTTTAGGCGGGCGGTGGGCCGCCCCTGTTCGTCGCCCGTCTTGCACTCCAACCAACGGGCCTTGATGCTCGATTTGAGGCACGGCACCGCACCACCCTAGAATGGGCATTCCCTGTTTTGCTAAGGCACCCCTCGGATGGCATCTTCCATGAAAGTCATTGGCTCCCTCACCAGCCCCTATGTGCGCAAAGTGCGCGTGGTGATGGCCGAAAAAAAGCTCGACTACCAGCTTGAGCTGGAAGATGTGTGGGCCGAGCACCGGCTCACCACCGCCAACCCGCTGGGCAAGGTGCCGTGCTTGGTGATGGAGGGCGGCGGATCGATTTTTGATTCCCGAGTGATTGTGGAATACCTGGACACGCTCTCACCCGTGAGCAGATTGCTGCCAGAGCGCGGCCGCGATCGTGCCGAGGTGCGCACCTGGGAAGCCTTGGCGGATGGGCTGGTAGACGCTGCTGTAGCGGCCAGGCTGGAGCAAACCTGGGCGGGCCGCACTGAGCAGCAACGATGCAGCGCCTGGGTGGAGCGGCAGTTGAGCAAAGTGAACTCGGCGCTTTCAGTGTTGAGCGATGGCCTGGGTGAGAAGCCCTGGTTTTTTGGTATTCACATGGGCTTGGCCGATATTGCAGTAGGCTGCTCGCTGGCTTGGCTGGAGTTCCGATTCCCGGAGATCCTATGGCGCGAGACTCATCCTAATTTGGCGAAGTTTGCCGACAAGATCAACAGCCGGCAGAGCTTCGTGGACACCGCGCCACCGGGGATGATTCAGGCCGCGCGCTAAACGAATTTGCTTTGGGGGCACCCGCCCCCTACCGCATCCAGGCCAGCACAGACAGCACCATCAAGGGCGCGGTGTCGGCGCGCAAGGTGCGTGCGCCCAAACTCACGGGCTCGAAGCCTCGTTGCAGGGCCTGGGCTTCTTCCTTCTCGGTGAGGCCGCCCTCGGGGCCGCTTAAAAAGGTCAGTGGCTCGTGGTGAGTCGAGGGTTGCCAAGCGGCCGTGCCACGCAAGCTCAGCACGAAGCGGGGGCCCATCGGGGCGGAGCCCTGCTGGAGGCTGGCGAGCCATGCGGGCAGTGTCTGAATGGGCGCGATCAGAGGCACACGGTTGCGGCCGCATTGCTCGCAGGCGGACACGGCCACGGCTTGCCAATGAGCGACCTTTTTTTGGGCGCGCTCATCTTGGAGGCGAAGCACTGAACGCTCGCACACCAAGGGTTGAATGCGCGCCACGCCGAGCTCGGTGGCTTTTTCGACCAGAGTGTCCATGCGCTCGTTGGTGGGCATGCCCATGGCCCAGGTGACGGAGGTGGTGTTTTCTCGCTCAATGGGGTCATGTGTTGACACGCGCACCTGCACTTCGCTGCGCCCCATGTGAACCACCTCAGCAGACCACTGACCGCCTTGGCCGTTGAAGAGCACCAGGGAGGAACCTGGCTGCAGGCGCAATACCTGGGCATGGCGCGCTGGGCCGGGTGGCAAGCCGATCAGGGTGTCGGCTTGTAGGGTGGCTTCGATGTAGAGGCGGGGCTCGGCCATGGTGAGGGTTGCAATACTCAGACGGGATCGCGAAGAAGGCGGCGCAGGATTTTGCCCACATTGGTTTTGGGCATTTCGGCGCGAAACTCGATGAGCCGGGGGCGCTTGTAGCCGGTGAGGTTGGACTCACAGTAGGCACGTACATCGGCCTCGGTGAGGCTGGGGTTGCGCTTGACGACCACGAGTTTGACGGCCTCGCCGGTTTTGTCATCCTTGACGCCAACGGCCGCGCATTCCATGACCTGGGGCATGCGGCTGACCACTTCTTCGATTTCAGTGGGGTAGACATTGAAGCCGCTGACGAGAATCATGTCTTTCTTGCGGTCGACAATTTTGAAGTAACCGCGCTCGTCCGTGGTGCCGATGTCGCCAGTACGGAAGAAGCCATCAGGGGTCATGCTGGCGGCGGATTCATCGGCCCGTTGCCAATAGCCGGCCATGACCTGCGGGCCGCGCACGGCGATTTCGCCGGGTGAGCCTGGCGGCACTTCGTGGCCATCGTCATCCAGCAAGGCGATCTCAGTGTTGGGCAGTGGCAGGCCGATGTTGCCGCTGTAACTGGTGCTGTCGACCGGGTTGCAAGACACCGAGGGCGAGGTCTCAGACAGGCCATAGCCTTCAACGAGGGGGCAGCCGGTTTTGCTCAGCCAGTCTTGCGCGGTGGTGCTTTGAACCGCCATGCCGCCGCCCACAGACAAGCAAAGATGGCTCCAGTCTACCGAGGCAAACTGCGGGTGATTAACCACCGCTGAAAACAAGGTGTTCACCGCCGGGAAGCTGTGGAAGCGCTCGCGAGCGAGGTCTTTGAACATGCTGCGCAGATCGCGTGGGTTGGCAATCAAGATGTTGCAGCCACCCGTGCGCATCGACAGCATCATGTTGATGTTGAAGCCGAAGATGTGATACAGCGGCAAGGCACACACGGTGTGAATTTGCTCACCGGGCGGAACTTTTTTCAGGGCAGGCAGGTACCAGGCCTCAGACTGCAAGACGTTGGCCACCAAATTTCGGTGCAGCAACATGGCACCCTTGCTCACGCCGGTGGTACCACCGGTGTACTGCAACACAGCCAGGTCATCGGGCCCCAACTCGGCCACAGTGAATCGCTTGCGCCGGCCTTGTGAAAGCGCTGCGTTGAAACGCACAGCCTGGGGCAGCGAGTAGGCGGGCACCATTTTCTTCACATGGCGCACCACGGTGTTGACGATCAGGCTCTTGGGGAAGCCGAGCATGTCGCCCAGGCCGGTGAGCACAATCTTTTGAGTGGGGACTTCATGGAGGCATTGCTGAAGCGTGTGGGCGAAGTTTTCCATCACCACGATGAGTTTGGCGCCTGAGTCTTGCAACTGGTGGGCCAGCTCGCGTGGGGTGTAGAGCGGGTTCACATTGACCACCACGAAACCCGCACGCAAGACGGCCGCCACGGCCACCGGGTATTGGGGCACGTTGGGCATCATGAGGGCCACACGATCACCTTTGACCAAGCCCTGCCCTTGCAAATAGGCCGCAAAGGCCCGCGAGGCTTCATCGACTTCTGAAAACCGGACAGTGTGGCCCATGAATTTGTAGGCCGGCAGATCCGCGTAGCGCTTGAAACTTTCTTCCAGCAAGCCGACCAAGGAGGCGTATTGGGACAAGCTCACCTCAGCCGGTACATCAGGGGGGTAATGCTTCAGCCAAATCTTGTCCATTCGGACTCTCCAGAAAGTTTGCTTGATTTTGAGGTATCTGCGCAGACTCAGATTGAGCAACGGGGTCTGCGCCAGGCAGGATGAGGACTGCTCAAGCGCTTGTGTCGCGCATGCTGCCTGAAACCAGATTAAAGCGGAAGAGTCTGCACTCGATGGGGCCATTCCACATGGGGGTGCGCTGGCTTTCTTTGAGGCGCATGGCGGAGGGCAGCTTCATGTCGGGGCTGAGCACGAAGGCCGTCCAGCCGGCAGGGTGCTGGGTGTAGGCGCGCTTCCAGTGGGCGGCGAGGCGCGAGAAGAAGTCGCTCGGGGCGCTGCGGTCTTCGGCTGAGGGGCGCATGGCTCTTGTGCTGGCCGCGCCGCGCACCTCAATGCGCTCGCCGTAGGGCGGGTTGAGAATCAAGGTGCCGGGCAGGTCGGGGGGCAGGTGGGGGGCGGGGCGCTCCAGGGCATCGCCGCCGTGAAACGTGATGGCATCCTCGACCCCAGCGCGCTGGGCATTGCGCCTTGCGAAGTCCACCATGCGAAAGGCCACATCGCTGGCAATGATGGGCACAGGGCAGGGCTTGATGCGCGCTTGTGCGTGGCTCTTAAACCGCTGCCATGCAGCGCGCATCTCGGGGCTTTGGAAGGGCAGTAAACGCTCAAACGCAAAGCGGCGCTTGAGGCCGGGGGCAATGCCGCAGGCGATTTGTGCGGCCTCGATCACGATGGTTCCGCTGCCGCAACAAGGGTCGTGCAGGGCCCCACCTTGCTCAGGCGTACCGCGCCAGCCGGCGGCCATCAACATCGCTGCGGCCAAGGTTTCTTTCAGCGGCGCATCGCCCTTGTCTTCGCGCCAACCGCGCTTGAACAGGGGCTCGCCCGAGGTGTCGATGTAAACCGAGGCGTGTTCAGGCCCCACATGCAGCAGCACAGGCAAATCAGGGTTGTGGGTGTCGACGCTGGGGCGCTCGCCGGTGGCGTCACGCATCACATCACACACGGCATCTTTCACGCGCAGGGTGGCGAAATTCAGGCTGCGCAAGGGGCTACGCTGTGCGGTGGTGTCGACCCTGAGGGTGTGCTGGGGCGTGATCCACTGGGGCCAATCGACCAGGCGAGTCAGGTGATAAAGATCGTGCTCATCACGGTAGGCGCCGTGGGCCACCTCGACCAGCACACGCTGGGCCAATCGAAGTTCGAGGTTGAGCGCCATGACCTCATCAGGGCCGCCCTCCAGCGCCACGCCACCCCGCAGAGCCTGAACCTGGGCGCGGGGGAGTATGTGCTGCACTTCATCAGCCAACAGGGGTTCAACGCCAGCGGCGCAGGGAAGAAAAATCGGGAGGCTCATCAGAGTGCCTTGCGCAAATGGGTGGTGGGAATCTTCAACGCCTCGCGGTACTTGGCGACAGTGCGACGCGCCACCTGGATGCCTTGTGCCTCCAGCGTTTGAGAGAGCTCGCTGTCAGACAAGGGCTTTGTGGGGTCTTCGCTTTCAACGAGTTGTTTGATGAGTGCACGAACCGCGGTGCTCGAGGCATTGCCCCCAGCTTCGGTGTTGAGCGAGGAGCCAAAGAAATATTTCAACTCAAAAGTGCCCTGGGGGGTCGCCATGTATTTGGCGGTTGTGACGCGAGAAATGGTGGACTCGTGAAGGCCCAACTCGTCGGCAATTTCACGCAATACCAAAGGCTTCATCGCAATCTCACCATGCGTGAAAAAGCTCTTTTGCCGCTCCACAATGGCCTGAGAGACACGTTGAATGGTGTCGAATCGCTGCACGATGTTCTTGACGAACCAGCGTGCCTCTTGAAGCTTGGCGCCCAAGGCTGGCGCCCCCGAGTTGCTCGCTGGCGCGGTTTGCCCTCGGTGATTTTTCAGGGCATTGGCGTACAAGTCGTTGATGCGCAGCTTGGGCATCACGTCTGGGTTGAGCAGCACTTTCCAGTGCCGGCCACTTTTGCGCACGATCACATCGGGCACCACGATGTTGCCATCGACGAGGGCAAAGGGGCGCGCAGGTTTGGGCTCCAGCGAGACAATCAGAGCCTGTGCCTGCTTGATCAGGTCTTCATCGGCACCGGTGGCGGCCATGAGCTTTTTAAGATCTCGCCGTGCCAGCAGGTCCAGGTGATGTTTGCTGACCAAGATGGCAATGGCCTGCGCTTCGCTGCGCGGCAGGCGGCGCAATTGAAGCACCAGGCAATCGCCCAAATTGGCTGCCCCTACGCCGGCCGGGTCCA
>CANHBY010000046.1 GCA_947458895.1 Burkholderiales bacterium
CTTCAGAGCGGGTCACCTCGACCGCTGAGGGCATGACCCTGATGCTGGCCGATCGGCCCCTGCGGTTCCTTGACACTCCAGGCCATGCGCGCCACCACCATTGCGTTTGGGACGAACGCAGCCAAGGCATTTTCACGGGCGACACGCTGGGCCTGTCGTACCGGGAACTGGACACGCCTGTGGGCCCCTATGTTCTGCCCAGCAGCACCCCTGTGCAATTTGATCCCGGTGCCATGAAGCAGTCGGTAGAACGCCTGCTCGCGCTGAAGCCGCAGTGGGCTTACCTCACGCACTTCGGGCGCGTGGGTGAGGTGCCCAGGCTGGGGAAACAACTGCTTTCGCAAATCGACGCCATGGTGGCTTGCGCCCAAGCCGTTGCGGCGCAAACCCTGCAAGGGTCAGCCCGGCAGTCAGCCTTGTGCGAGTCTCTGGCGCAACTTTACGAGACCGAGTTGCGAAGCATGGGCAGCACCCGATCGACCCAAGAGATACGCGAATGCCTCGCGGTGGACATCGAGCTCAATGCCCAAGGCTTGGCGGTTTGGCTAGACACTGCCCCTCACCCACCCAGCGCCGCGATCACCTCGGGCGGCGCCTGAACCAACTCAATGAGCACCCCCTCACCCGCCCAGGGGAACTCATCATTGCTCCTGGGGTGGATGAAGCAGATGTCATGCCCTGCCCCCCCCTGCCGAATGCCCCCCGGCGCAAAGCGCACCCCCTGAGCCGTCAGCCACTCCACCGCAACGGCCAAATCATCCACCCACAAGCCAATGTGATTGAGCGGCGTGGCATGCACGGCAGGCTTTTTGTCGGGGTCCAGGGGCTGCATCAGGTCCACCTCCACCTGGAAGGGGCCACGGCCCAGGGTGCAGATGTCCTCATCCACATTTTCACGCTCAGACACAAAGGTGCCGGCAGGCGTCAAGCCCAACAAATCAACCCACAGGCCCCGTAAACGCGATTTGCTGGCGCCGCCAATGGCCACTTGTTGCAGGCCCAAGATGCGAAAAGGTCGGGTCATTTGAAGCTCAAAATAGGTTGATCCACGGCCAAACTCTCGCCCCTCACAGCCAGCACCTGGTCGATCACCACCTCGGTTTCGGCCAGCAGCAAGTTTTCCATTTTCATGGCTTCAATCACGGCGAGTTTCTCGCCAGGCTGTACCGTCTGCCCCGGCTGGACGGCGATTTCGGTCAACAACCCCGGCATCGGGGACAACAAAAACTTCGATAGATCGGGCGGCTGCTTGATCGGCATCAGCGCACTCAAGCGAGCAGCCGAAGGTGACAACACACGGGTATCGACCACCACACCTCGATGAGTCAGCCGGAAATTCAAGCCCATGCGCTCCACCTGCGCACAGAAGGGCTGGCCATTGAATTCACCCTGCACGACCAACTGGCGCAAATTGCTGAACAAACGCAGGGTGTGGGTTTGCTCGTTCAGCGTCACGCGAATCAGTTCGCCATCGCTTTGCACATGAACGGGCGTGGCCAGTGCTGGCCCCGAGGGGCGCAAGCTGAAGACCACAAAAGCGCTGCCAATCTGAAACTCATGACCCGGCAGCTGGCCACTGATACCGGTGGCACGCTCAAGCAAGCGCCGATGCACCGCCGCAGCCAGGGCCAACATGAAATCCGGCTGGGGGTGGATACCTTCCGCGCTCTGGTAGCCCTGGGGGAAGTATTCAGCAATGAATCCGGTGTGAAAGTCTCCCGAGATGAAGCGGGGGTGATTGAGTAACGCCGACTGAAAGGGCAAGTTACTTCGAATGCCCCGAATCGCAAAGGCGTTGAGCGCCTCTCGCATCCGGGCCAGTGCATCCGACCTGTCGGCCCCATAGGTGATGAGCTTGGCGATCATCGCGTCGTAATGCATCGATATCTCACCGCCCTCGGCCACGCCGCTGTCGATGCGAACACCAAATTGCCCTGCCTGCTCGTCAGCGGCATGCAAGGTGACGGCAGGCGTCTCGTAGCGAACCAAGCGGCCGGTGCTGGGTAAAAAATTTCGGGCCGGGTCTTCGGCATTGATACGGCACTCTATGGCCCACCCACGCCGCGCAATGTCAGCCTGCCCAAACGCCAACGGCTCACCCGCCGCGACGCGAATCATTTGCTCCACCAAATCGATGCCCGTGATGCACTCGGTCACGGGGTGCTCGACCTGAAGCCGCGTGTTCATTTCCAGGAAATAAAAACTCTTGTCCTGGGCCACCACAAACTCGACCGTTCCAGCCGACTGGTAATCGACGGCACGCGCCAAGGCCACCGCCTGCGCTCCCATGGCCTGCCGGGTGGGCTCATCCAGAAAGGGGCTGGGCGCTTCTTCAATCACCTTCTGGTGGCGGCGCTGAATCGAGCACTCACGCTCCCACAGAAACACACAATGCCCATGCGCATCCGCCAGAACCTGAATCTCAATGTGGCGAGGCTCCTTGACGAACTTCTCAATGAACACACGGTCGTCACCAAAGCTGTTGCGCGCTTCGTTGCGGCAAGCGGCGTAACCCGTCCGCAGCTCGGCGTCATTGAATGCCACCCGCAGCCCCTTGCCCCCACCCCCAGCACTGGCCTTGACCATCACCGGGTAGCCAATGGTTTGAGCAATTCGAAGGGCTTCATCCACAGACGCAATCGCCTCGTTATGCCCAGGGATCGTGCTCACCCCTGCAGCCATGGCCAGCCTCTTGGAGGCGATCTTGTCCCCCATGGCGGCAATGGCCCCGTGCTTCGGGCCGATGAACACCAGCCCCTCTTCCTCCACGCGGCGCGCAAACTCAGCGTTTTCGCTCAAAAAACCATAACCTGGGTGAATGGCCTGTGCACCACTTTGCTTGGCCGCTTGCAAGATTTTTTCCACCACCAGATAAGACTCACGGCTCGGTGCCGGGCCCAACCCAATGGCCTCATCCGCCAGGGTCACGTGTTGCGCATCACGATCAGCATCGGAATACACAGCCACCGTGGCAATGCCCATTTTGCGAGCGGTCTTGATGACACGGCATGCAATTTCACCGCGGTTGGCAATCAGGATTTTCTGGAACATAGGCGCCAAGTTAGCGTGAGGGGGAAGGTCAATAGTCATCAGTAGGGTCTCGCCGGAGTTTAAGTTGGCCGAAGTCACTTGGTATGTACCTGCCTGCGCAGACCGGTAAGACCTCGAACGAACTCCTGGACATTCTCCCCACAAATTGGGCAGTGTCGTGTCAGGGCTGAAATGTCGTTTGATCGCGCCGCCAGCAAGCAAGCGGCATTTGAGCCTTGACACGACACTAGCGCGTTGCAGGAATTGGATAGACTGTTTGCACCCCCCAACACCGTGCCTTTCAAGGAGAACTCTCAATGCGCCCCTCGCTTGCCTTGAATACCCACCGTGAAGCCATCCGCGCCATTGCCCTGCGGCATCGGGTAACCAACGTGCGGGTGTTTGGCTCTGTGGTTCATGGTGACGACACCGATGACAGCGACCTCGACATTCTGGTGGAACCCACCCAAGAGACCACGATGATGGACATCGCCAAGATTCAGTTAGAACTTTCGCAGTTGCTGCCGGTGGCCGTTGACGTACTCACCCCCAACGGTTTACCAGCCAAGTTCCGCGACCAAGTGGTTGCCGAGGCACTGGCCGTATGACCAAGGGCGACATCCTGCGTGCCATGGATTCCCTTGGGCACATCGTCGAGGCCATTGACCGCATCCACCGCTATGTCGATGACCTCACGGAACTGACATTCCTCGGAGATGAAAAGACGCAGGATGCGGTAGTCCGTAACTTTGAAATCTTGGGTGAAGCCGCACACAACATTGAGGTGCATCACACCGCATTTGCCGAGGCGAACCCGCAAGTGCCTTGGTTGCTGATGTACACAATGCGTAACCGCGTTGCCCACGGATATTTCAAGGTGGACTATGAACTGGTCTGGAAAACCATTCATGGCGATTTACCAGAGCTACGCACTCAAGTTGCCGCATTGATGACCCCATGAGCAATTTCGCATTCCTCCAGACCGAATGGCCACTTTCGATTTGAATGAAATACATTCGAACCAGCGTCTGTAGGGTGACTCAGACAGAGGGCTCGGCGGCTGCGTCATTTTTGGTGGCGGGGTCAGTGAGCCGCCGAATCGTCAGGGCGCAGCGTTGTTCAATCAAGGTATTGATTTGCTCAACCACCGGATTGCTACCGAAACTGTGTTCGGGGTCAGACTGGAGCTTGCGCGCCGTTGCTGGCAGTAACTTTGCCAATTCTAGAATGCGCCGTTTGGCTTGAGCCTTGGTGAGACCGACGCCTTGTGCAAACTGCTCCCAGTGTCGTGCCTGGACTTCGCTGAACTTGTACTTGCTGCCGATTTTCATCGCCATCTTCGGCGTCAGTGTTGGATACACCGCTGTCGACAGCGTGTCGTAGAACGGCGCCAAAACGGGGGCCTTGCCTGAGTACAGCAAAGAGAAATTCTTGGCGTGCGCATCATGATTGCCAATCAGCGCATTGAAAATCACGCAGTCGAGCAGTCGCAGGACTTGCGGCGCATTGGGGCGCGTCACACTGCGTACCAGATCAAAACACTGCACCAGATCCGGACCACCTTCATTCTGGTACTTCATTTCGGGCACCACGCCAAGTGCCTGGCCAAAGTCCTCTTGATGAAGCCGTTGCCGCTGCCCTTGGGCATCAACAGTTCGATCGTAGCGCTCAACCAGCAAGAACAAGCGATTCAAGACCAGGTGAACTTTTGATTTCGCTGGCTTGAGCTGCATGGCCTCAGCCAGCGCCATGCAAAACCCTTCGTTGCTCACACTGTCTTGAACCGCGTGGATAGCGGGCTTCAAGATGTGGGAACTGGGCGTGCCATTGAGGGGCAGGCCAATGCGGGCACCATCGAATACCACCGGCAATTTGTCTTGAGCACCCGCCAATGAGAGTCGCAAGCCATCTTTGCCCGCGAGCATGGGGCGGCGCGGCAACTCATCCAGGATGGCAACGACCTCCTGGTCGCTCAGCCATTGAACATCATCGTTGCGGGTTGGCGCAGGCAAAGCTTGCCCCGGCTCAAGGAACGTGACGGCACCGGCGCATTCACCGCCGATGTGGTCCAGCAGCGCAAAGTCGTTCTGGCCAGAAACCTGGAACTGCTGCGCAATCAGGCGGCGCATCTGCCCTTCGGGTAGAAGACCAGCAAAGAAGGGACGCGTTTTGCGATCGTCGAATGGCCCCGCTTGCAGGGGCAGCGAGGCGGACAAGGCAACGGCATCTGACTGCTCCAGCCAGCCGCACGAATAGCAAAAATTCAGTCGTCCATCGGCCAAGGCCAGCGTGCCGACGCGATCGGCAAAAAGCCAGACGTCCAGCTCATGCGCCATGGTTGCCGCCCTCTCGTTGATCGCCGGCCACGACAGATGGTAAGCCGAACAACTGGATCTCTCCTCCCAGGGCATCAATGACTCGCAGCACGTTTTCCAGTCGCAAGGTGGGCTTGCCTGCTTCAAGGTCAACCATGAAGCGCACACCCACCCCAGCCGCCAGCGCCAACTGGGGCTGTGTCAGCCCGAGCTGCTTGCGAGCGGCACGCAGTGCACGCCCCAGTTGTTGAGGTGATCGAATGGATGTCATGGCTGGCTCAATTTTCCGTTCGGGAAATTATCAGCCCCAAATGAACGATGCACAAGAGATATTTACCGATCGGGAATGTTGCGCATGATGAGCCCAAGGATGAGTCACATATCTCCCGATCGGGAAATAATTATCGCAGGCGATTCCAAATTTACACCCAGTTATGTAGGGAGTCACTCCACCGGTGATTTATGAACGATCTTCCGTGGCTTAAAGCAGATCAACCGCTCACTGTTTCACTAGATGAGCAAAGCTTACAAAGCAGACTAACGAAATTACTCCACCGTGACGCTCTTCGCCAGATTACGCGGCTTGTCTACATCAGTTCCTAGGGCGCAGGCCGTGTGATAGGCCAGCAATTGCAAGGGCACCACATGCAAGATCGGTGAGAGTGCGCCGTAGTGTTCAGGCATGCGAATCACATGCACGCCTTCGCTGCTCTCAATATGGGTGTCAGCATCAGCAAACACAAACAACTCGCCGCCCCGCGCGCGAACCTCTTGCAAATTGCTTTTGAGCTTTTCGAGCAAGGCGTCGTTGGGGGCGACCGTGACCACCGGCATGTGCGCAGTCACCAAGGCCAACGGGCCATGCTTGAGTTCGCCAGCAGGGTAGGCCTCGGCATGGATGTAGCTGATTTCTTTGAGCTTGAGCGCGCCTTCCAGCGCGATCGGGTAGTGCAGGCCACGCCCCAAGAAGAGGGCGTTTTCTTTGCGCGAAAACAGCTCGCTCCAGGCCATCACTTGAGGCTCCAGAGCCAGCACCGATTGCACCGCCGCGGGCAAGTGCCGCAAGGCCTTAAGGTGAGTGGCCTCTTGTTCCTGGTTCAACAACCCACGTGTTTTCGCGAGGGTCAGGCTGAGCAAAAACAGGCCCACCAATTGGGTGGTGAAGGCCTTGGTCGAGGCCACGCCAATCTCAACGCCTGCCCGGGTGATGTAAGCCAGCTCACATTCACGCACCATGGCGCTGGTGGCCACATTGCACACAGTGAGGGTGTGAGGCATGCCCAGGGCGCGAGCGTGCTTCAGGGCTGACAAGGTATCGGCCGTTTCGCCGCTTTGCGAGATGGTGACAACGAGGGTGCGTGGATCAGGCACGCTCTCGCGGTAGCGGTATTCGCTCGCGATCTCAACGCTGGTCGGGATTTTGGCCAAACTCTCCAACCAATATTTGGCCACTGAACCGCTGTAGTAGCTGGTGCCGCAAGCCAGGATCAAGATTCGGTCGATGTTCGCGAAGACCTCCTTCGCACGCTCACCGAACAATGCCGGCGCGATGTGATCAACGGCATCCAGGGTGTCGGCGATGGCCTTGGGCTGCTCGAAGATTTCCTTTTGCATGTAGTGGCGGTAGGGCCCCAGTTCGGCCGCCCCAGAGTGCGCCTGCACATGACGCACCTCGCGCTGCACAGCCTCAAAGGCTTTCGCGCCCGCCACCCGCCGAACGATCAAAGGGCGAACCCGCGGCCCTTGCAGATCCACCAAGTCGCCATCTTCAAGGTAAGTGATTTGGTCCGTCACGCCAGCCAAGGCCATGGCGTCAGAGGCCACGAAGTTTTCATCACCCTGCCCCCAGCCCAACACAAGCGGTGAGCCCTCGCGGGCCGCGACCAGCCGGTGCGGCTCATCTCGGCAAAACACGGCAATGGCATAAGCACCGCGCAAGCGCAGAGTAGTGGCCTGAACCGCCTGCAGCAAATCGCCTTGGTAGAGATGATCGATCAGGTGCGCCAGCACCTCGGTGTCCGTCTGGCTTTGAAAGGTGTAGCCCAGCGCCTGCAACTCCGTACGGAGTTCGTCGTGGTTTTCAATGATGCCGTTGTGAACCAAGGCAATGCGCCCTGCACCCTCTGACTTACCGTGCGAAAAATGGGGATGCGCGTTGTGCACCACCGGTGCCCCATGAGTGGCCCAACGAGTGTGGGCAATGCCCGTGCCACTTTGAATGTGCTCAGTGTCGACTTGGGTTTGCAACTCAGCCACGCGCGCTGTACTGCGGGCCCGGCGCAACTCGCCCTCCTGGTGCACCGCCACGCCGCATGAGTCATACCCCCGATACTCCAAGCGCTTGAGCCCCTCGAGGAGGATAGGGACGATGTTGCGTGTGCTGACAGCACCAACGATGCCACACATGGCGAGGCTCCTTGAATGGGGGTTGAGAAAGGATCTCTGGATTATCAACGCAGCCCAGGA